>NZ_OY763931.1:1007500-1307500 GCF_963667685.1 Maridesulfovibrio sp.
TTTCGCCTTGCGGCGTTGCCTTTGGCGAGCCTGCCGGCGGCCTTAAACCCTTTTGAAAAAGGGTTTAAGAATCCCAAAACTTTTTAGTATGCTTCGCTCCACCCCGAGCCCATTTCGGTGGGATTCGTCCAGAATGCCCGCTCTCCAAAACAGCTTTTAGTAATGATGCGAAACGCTAAGCTTCGAGTCTCTAACTTTCAATTTGTTAATGATCTTAGCACCTTGCTTTTGCTCAGTGCGGAGGCGGAATCTATTCAAACCGGCCGTCCGTGTCAATCATTAATTTCGATGTTCTCAAAATATTTATTTTCAATGATCTTGGCGCCTTGCATTCGCTCAGCGCGGAGAGGCAAACTAGGTCAACCTGCCCCCATTGTCAACCGCAATTTTGCAGTTGCTCAAAAAAATCCCGACCAGCCTGTGACTTCCAGCCAGTGCTGCGTCGAGAAGTGTGTTTCTAGGGAAAAGTCGGGGCGCGGTCAAGGGGGTTTTGGGATTATTGTGGATATATTATTAAAAAAGAAGCGCGGTTCCCCGCGCCTCTTAATCAAAGCTATTTAGCTGTCTTAACTTTGTTCCCTTCTCCGAGTAAAACAACCTGAGGCTTATGAAGCGCGAGCTCATCTTCATTCAGCCAGGAGTAGGAACAAATAATAATTTTCTGTCCGACTTCGCCCTTATGTGCGGCTGCACCATTAAGACAAAACTCACCGGGCCCACCTTCAATAGCATATGTTGTAAGCCTTTCTCCGTTATCAACATTTAAGACATCAACACGCTCAAAGGGAAGGATCCCAGCTTTTTCCAACAAATCAACATCAATAGATATTGATCCTTCATAATCGATATTCGCATCGGTTATGGTAGCCCTATGAATCTTCGACTTCAAAAGGCAACGACTGCCCATATTCTCCTCCTTCAGGAGTATTTAATTATCCTGAAGAATATGCGGTTAACATGTGCGCATAATATAATCAACGCTAGAAATGAGGCCATTATTTTGTAAAAAAAGCCTCAAAAGTGATTGGATGCAGCCGTTCTATATAAAATTATCTAAATGAAAACTTGCGCCTAATAAAAGTAACAAAAGACAGCCCTACCCCGAATAAAATTACAGCACCGGGAATTGGAGTTGGAGTATGGGAAATATCTCCTTTCGTATACTTCCAATGTTTATTTATATAAAAATTTGTTCCGGTAAGTGCATTATCATTACTTATTTCCGCCCACTCAACAGAGAAATTGAATTTCTTGTCGGGTGAAATAAACTTAAAATCAGGGTTAACCTGATTCATGCCTGACGTTTCGAGTCCAGTCAAAATGACGGCTCGTTTCGTATCATCAGCATATCTCCATGTCCAAGAAGACGTTGGATCCTTCTTGATATCAACTTCCGCGATTGAAACTTCAGGTTCAATCACCCACACTTTCATAGTGTGGACACCTGGAGACTCATTATACCAGTTTTTACCATTGATAGTAGCAGCAAATGAGGTAGAGATAAGCAGAACACTTACCAACAGACCTAGAATCAAAACTCGCGCAAAATAAAACATCACCACTCCACTCTATTCATCAACCGCCACCGACAGCGGGAAAAACTCCAACCCTATCACCATCCGAAAGAACTGTATCAAACTTCGAAGATACTCCATTGATGAAAACAATCTTAACTTCATCTACGGGAATCCCAACCCTACTAAGAACATCGCTTACTGTTTCGCCTTCGATCAAAGGAAATTTGTCAGCATCTTCAGGAGCCTTATCAGCAAATGTTGCGTAACATAGCAAAGTAATCTTCATAGATCTCCATCAAATATCTAAACATGAGGTGAAGCGAGACATGGACTCTGCATTCTCAACACAGGAATTCCAGCGAGCCTGATATATACCTATACGTCAATTTAGAGCAATATACCATAAAAATCAACAGCTACAATCTCAATAAAAAAGGTCCGGCAGGATTAAACCTGCCGGACCTGAAGAAGCCATTTATACTTAACTTATGCAGAGAAAGCTTTCTCGAAGTTAGGTACAACCTGTTTTTTACGGGACATTACGCCTTCAAGGTATACTTTGGTACCTTCGGGAGCAACGCCGAATGCTTTTTCAACAACAGAAGGATCGTCGGAAACGATAAGCATTTCGGAACCTTCTTTCATGATGTCGGTCAGGAGCAGGAAGCAGCTGTGACGGCCTTCAGCTTTAACTTTTTCAAGTTCAGCATACAGATCATCTTTGATTCCGTCGAAAACAGACAGATCAACAACTTCAAGCTGGCCAATACCAACTTTGTTGCCGGACATATCGAAATCTTTGTAGTCACGGAAGATGAGTTCGTTCATGGAAGCACCCGCTACAGCGGACTTAACATTGAACATTTCCATTCCGAGAGCCATAACGTCTTCAACACCAGCGATCTTAGCCAGTTCTGCAACAGCTTCTTTATCAGCGTCGGTGCAGGTTACAGACTTGAACATAACGGTGTCAGACAGGATTGCACAGAGGAGTACACCAGCAATGTTTTTGGGAACTTCTACATTGTAGAACTTGTACATTGCGTTGATAACGGTACCGGTGCAGCCAACAGGCCATACCCACATTTCAAGGGGGTTGGGAGTAGTAACATCACCGAGTTTGTGGTGATCAACTACTGCAACAACTTCACCTTTATCAAGGTTTTCCATGGACTGAGCGATATCAGAATGGTCAACAAGGATAACTTTCTGATCAGTAGCGTCAGTCATGATTTCGGGAGCAGCGCAACCGAACTTTTCGAGAACAAAGGCGGTTTCAGGAGCGATATCGCCCTGTGCAACTGCTTTGGTTTCTTCTTTTGCTTTAGACCACAGATCTGCAATTGCGATTGCGGATGCGATGGTGTCGGTATCGGGGTTTTTGTGTCCTACTGCGATAATAGCCATAATAATTTCCTCCTAAGAAATATGGTAGCTGAATAGAGCTTGTGTCTTCTATCACAATCTTTTTTTTCTGCCAAGGATTACATGATCCCGGCAAGGATAATAAAGCCGATTAAGACCACTCCGAAGACAAAAGTGGCGTAAGCTTTCCGCAACCTTACGGCTAAAAGTCCTCCGAGGCTGGCTGCGATCCATAAAAAAGACCATTTCATATCCACTTCGGCGACCCTCGGTCCCCATTTGTGAAAAAATATACAAAGCATATAATGAAGGAGTATGGTACTTGTCCAGAAAAAAAGCCAAGAAGTGACAAAAGTTCTTAAAATAGATTGAAAAACCAGCTTTTGCGGGAGCTGATTACCAGCCTTGGCCTTGCGCGCCCAGCCGATGAGTTTATTATGACCGCGATTATGCCATTGCCTGAGGGAAGAATCCAACCAAGCACCAATTCTGGCCAGCGGTAGGCAGGACAACAGAATGACCATGACCTGGCGAGGATCGGTGAATGCAAAAGACGTAGTTAATGCCAAAGCCGCAAATGTAGGCGCGAGAATATGGGGGGGAATGTAGGTCCCGGCTGGGATATTATCCAACCAGAACAATTCGAAAAAGACCGCTATCTTAAGACTTGTAGCAACATCACCAGTAACAGCACCCCATAAGGCGCCAACCACAAGTGGTCGCTCGAGAAGACCCGGGTTTATCGTAAATCGGAAGAGCGAAAAAATTGCAAAAAAAAACCAATCACCGCAACCCAAACGGGAAACGATAAAGCTAATCCTTGAAACAGACTCATGAAAACCTCACCTGAACAGGATCATTGGGAACACATCGAAAATCAAGCTCTATACCCTGCCCTTTAAAATAATGAAGACATGATTCATCATCGGAACTCAGGGCCACGCTAGGCGAAATCTGTTTCTTACCCGGTCCGTAATGGATATTACCTATATTCACGATATTAAATCTGAACCCTGAATCAAGTGCCCGGCGAACATCGGCACAAGAAGAGAAAAGAATTATCGAGCTGGCGTTCCCATTAGCAAGGGTCATTATACTATCATTCAACGAATCGACAGAACAAAAAGAGCAGTTCACTGACTGCGGAATAGCCAGCGACATAATTTGCTGCTGCAAATTATCCCCGGCAACGGCATCGTTAGCCACGATTATATTCTTAGCGTGGGTGTACGGTAGCCATGTTTCAATAATCTGCCCATGAACAAGACGGTTATCAATTCTCACCCACATCATGGCTACCCTTTCTTAGTTCGTTTTCGCAGCATTTCGCCCGCTATTACAATCCCCTTAGCAGCAGCTTTGCTGACTTCCTCAGCCATTTTCTGCAAGGATTCATTACGCACCTGAAACGCTTTGAGCAGCATAGGCAGACTCACACCGGTGACAACCTCAATATCATCGCTTTGAAGCAGCGAGAGGCTTAAATTGGTTGGAGTTCCGCCGAACATGTCTGTAAGAATCAAAACACCGTTTCCGCTGCTAACTTCGGCAATATTCTTTTTAAGAGCTTCCACAGCAACATCAATCCCCTGAGAAACTTCCACGCTCAATGAGAGCACGCCCTCCTGCGGACCAACAATTAATTCAGCCGCCTCAATCAACGTCTGCCCGAAGTTACCATGGGTAACCAGAACTATCCCGTTTTTGCTTGATTCAATTCCCATCAACTTTCCTGATTAATTCAAATATATTAACTACTTCAAATGAATATGCTTATGTTCAAGGGAAACAGAATAACCATTATCTTTAAGAGTTGCAAATATCCTCTCAGCCGTGGCGACCGATCGATGCCTTCCGCCAGTGCAACCCACTGCAATAGTCAGCCTGTACCTGCCCTCCTCTTCGTAGAGAGGTAGGACATATTGAAGGAAATCGAGATATTTCTCAATAAAAATTGAACCGGGTTCCGAGCCGAGAACATAGTCTGAAATAGCTTTATCCTGACCGGAAAGGGGACGAAGCTCTTCTTCAAAGTAAGGATTGGGCAAAAACCGGAGATCCATGACCATATCTGCGGCTGTAGGTACGTCATGTTTAAAACCGAAAGACATTACATGGACACGCAGCCCACGAGTCTTCTCACTCAATTCGGCCCACTTTTCTTGAATCCTACGGCGCAAGTCGTGGATAGAATAGGTGGTTGTATCTATGACAAGGTCAGCCTGCTGACGAACTTCGCCAAGGATTTCCTTTTCCCGCTCCAAAGCCTGCTCCAGACCAAAATCTCTTGACTCCAAAGGATGCAAACGCCGGGTTGTAGCATAACGCCTTACCAGTTCAGGAAGACGCGCTTCAAGAAAAAGGATGCTGGGCGAATATCCCTTACGGGTTAATTCTTCACGGGTGCTCTCCCAATCAGAACTGAATTCCAACTGTCGAAGATCCATCCCCAGTACCAAACCCCGGTAAGCATTATCGCGGGTATTAAAAAGATCGACCAGACGTGATAGCATCCCTGCAGGTAAACCGTCTACGCAAAAAAAACGCAGATCTTCGAAGACTTTCAGCACAGTAGATTTTCCGGCACCGGAAAGACCGGTAACGACAATCACTGGAAAAGAATCATCCACAACCACCTTGATGACCTCCTTTAGCTCTAGCCCACAAATAAAATTAGCAATGACCTTAGTTCATTGCTAATCTGATGCATTCTATTTTTAAACAACTTTAATGTTATGCGATACCAAGAAGGCGAAGCAGCTCATCCTTATCCTCGGTATCTATAAAGGCCTGCCGGAATGACTCATCCTTTAGTTGCCGCGAAATATGGGCCAGCACCTTCAAATGAGCACCGGCCCCCTGCTCGGGGGCCAGTACCATAAAGAATATTTTACAAGGCTGCATGTCCAGAGACTCAAAGTCGACGCCTTCACTCGAGCGGCCTACAACTACTACAATCTCTTCCAGACATTCCAGTTTTCCGTGGGGGATGGCAATGCCATCCCCTATTCCTGTTGTTCCAAGTTTTTCACGATCATTAAGGACCTTCAGGGCATTGTCCACATCTACTTCAAGACCTGCGTCTTTCAGGGTAGAAACCATTTCTTTCAGAACTTCACCTTTATCAGAGGCATTCAGTTCATGTATTACAAGGTCCTTCGCCAGATTATCTGCTATATTCATTAGTTAGTATCCCGGGTCAATTAAACCGAAATCGCCATTATTGCGGCGGTATATTACATTTATTGCTTCATTATCCGCATTACGAAATACCAGGAATTCATGGTCAAGGGTCTGCAACTGTTCTGCTGCTTCATCAACACTCATGGGCTTGGGAATAAAGGAGTCAGACTCCACAATCACTGGTTCCCTGTACTCTTCCTCTCCGTAGCTGAGAATATCCATACGGGCAGGAGCCTCGTCCTTACGCCGATGACTTCTCATCTTCTCGTTTGCACGGCGAAGCTGGGCTTCAAGCTTGTCCAAAACCATATCCACAGTGGAATACATGTCCTCGGACACTTCGAAAGCTGAGACATGCAGATGGTCGGAAGTGAAAACAACTTCCGCAACGTGTCGGAACTTATCAACTGACAAATTAACCTGCATATCAGTATTGTCAGGGTTGCTGACATACTTAACCAACTTGGAGAAACGGCTGTTTGCATATTCCTTAAGATGTTCGGATGCGTCGAAGTTCTTAAAAGTAAATGCTACGTTCATAAAGAGCCTCCTTAGTAAGGGTGAATATGCTTTAATTTCTCCGAACTACATTAGAACACCTTTTTCCTCTTAGAAGAGGAGAGTATTCCCATTGCAGTTCTGTACTTGGCCACGGTCCTTCTGGCGATATTAACTTCCAGCTTCTCTTTGAGAATCTCAGCTATTTTCTCGTCACTGAGGGGTTTCTTTCCGTCTTCTTCACTGATCAATTTCTTGATCGTCGCCTTGACGGATTCAGAACCGACCTGAGATCCGTCATCCAGACCGAGGGCACTATTAAAAAAGAACTTAAGCTCATAAATCCCATGCGGAGTCGATACATACTTATTGGTTGTGATTCGGCTCACGGTGGATTCGTGCATTTCGATGTCTTCCGCTACTTCCTTCAAGATAAGGGGTTTAAGCTTTGTGACACCTTCTGCGAAAAATTCGCGCTGGAATCTCACTATGGATTCAAGAACTTTATATAAGGTACGCTGCCGCTGATAGAGGCTCTTCATCAGCCACTGGGCGGAGCGCATCTTGTCCTGAAAATATTCTTTATCCTCTCCTTTCGTCGATGCCAGTGTCTCCACATAAAAAGCATTCATCTGCAATTTAGGAAGACCGTCCTCGTTTAAAACTATGACAAAATCACCATCATATTCATAAACATAAGCATCAGGGCTGATATAGAAAGAGTCTCCGCCTGAAAAACTTGCTCCCGGAAGAGGGTCAAGTGTCTGCATCAAGTCAAGATAACTCTTCAAATCCTCCATGCTGAGCTTGAATTTCCTTGCGAGCGGCTTATACCGCTTCTTTTCAAGATCATCGAGATGTTCACTCACCAGCGAGACAAGAATCGGATCATCATCGAGTCTTAGAGCTTCAAGCTGAATCAGTAGGCATTCCTGCGGGGTTCTTGCCCCTACTCCTACTGGATCAAACCTCTGAATTCGATAAAGCACTTTTTCTACTTCTTCGATTTCAGCATAGCACGTTTCACAAACTTCTTCCAAGTCAATCCTTAAAAAACCTCCGGAGCTCAAATTACCGATAAGGCATTCACCTATTTCAATTTCTTTATCAGTAAAATCAGAAAGGCTCATCTGCCAATGCAAATGACCTTCAAGCGAAGTGGCCTTGGTCAAACGTGCTTCAAAAGAGGCACCATCTTCATAAGACTCTGATTCACGTGAAGCAGATTGCTTCGAAGTACTGGAAAATTCCCCGAGATAATTTTCCCATTCGGCTTCCTTGGAGATTTGTGTTTCCTCAGCAGTCGCGGTGCCTGCCTCAGCATCAGCAGCATCTGTCCTTTCCTGCGCTTCAGCTTCTTCGAGGATAGGATTCTCCATCAGCTCCTGATGAACGGAATCCACCAGCTCCAAGCGGGAAAGCTGCAACAACTTGATAGCCTGCTGCAGCTGAGGAGTCATTACCAGCTGTTGAGTAAGCTTTAATTGTTGTCTAAGTTCCAACCCCATATTATCAGGCCACCTTCTTATATCTAATTCAATTAATTTCAGTCAGTTATCGGCAGAAAGCAGAAAAAATATATTTTTCTGTACCCTCGGCCTTGATCAAACTATGCCACATCCATTTTAAAGATGCAACAAAGACGTCTGAATCATCTGAAATTTATGGATTTTTTTTGCAAAAGAAACGTACATGAAAAAAGTGTACCAATGTTCTGGCAGACTGTAAATCAACAATGATAAATTTAATTGAGCTTTGCACAAAAAAGGCCGGGATTATTAAATAAATCCCGGCCTGAATATTTTATGCTGATGCACTTGCTGCTAAAGACTAAAACTGTCTCCCAAATAGAGCCTGCGCGCCTTGGTATTTTGAACAATACTTTCCGGCGAACCGTTAAGAATAACACGGCCTTCATAGACCAGATATGCCCTATCACAAATGGACAGAGTTTCACGCACGTTGTGGTCGGAAATGAGGATACCCATCCCCATATCCTTCAACGAAGAAATGATGTCCTGAATATCAATAACCGCAATTGGATCAATCCCGGCGAATGGTTCATCAAGCAAAATGAACTTGGGATTGTTGATCATCGCGCGCGCAATCTCCAGACGCCTTCGCTCACCACCGGAAAGGTACATGGCCTTCTGTTCAGCAAGACGCAGAATACCGAGCTGGTCCAGCAGCTCGTCCGCCCTCTTGGGAACATCCTTACCGGAAAGACCGGTATGCTCGATGATAATCTCCAGATTCTTACGCACAGAAAGCTTTTTGAATATAGAGCTTTCCTGAGGCAGATAACTTAGCCCCAGACGTGCCCTCTCGTGCAGAGGCAGTCTGGTTATCTGCTTTTTATTAAAATAGACATCCCCGGAAGTAGGTTTGACTACTCCCACGAGCATATAGAAAGTTGTTGTTTTACCAGCCCCGTTAGGGCCAAGCAGTCCAACAACCTCGCCTTCGCGTACAGTAAGCCCGATTCCGCGGACAACCTCTTTAGGCCCGTAATTTTTGACCAGTTTCTTTGCGATAATCGAAGACATATTTCCCTACTGCGTCACATTTTTCGGGGTGTAGAAAATGGCCTCAATCGGCTTGTTGCCGCCGACGACCTCGGCACGGTTATCTTTGATATAAAATTTAATTTCATCACCCTGAATATTGTTGGGGCCATCTTGGAGTTCAGCATTACCCTTCATGAAAATAATGGAATCACCAACTACATAAGTCAGCTTATCGCAATGCCCTTTACGCTTTTTCATGACGACTTTGACATTACCGCCGGCAACTATTTTCTTGATCTTATCCTGAGTATCGGAAAGAGAGTCGCCATCAGGCCTAAGGTAGGCTGTAAGCGTATCAGAAGTTAAAGTCACGTCCAGACGCACTACCTTAACATTACCGGAAAAAGTAATCTGGTTACGATTTTCGCTGAATGTCATTTTGGAAGAAGTTATCTTGATGGGAACTTCGTCAGGACCGCCGGGGATACGCTTCGTGCGCGGTTTTTCTTCTTCAATAACCGGAGCATCGGCTGAAAGGTATGTGCCGTACACATATCCTATGAGTTTCTTCTCCTTGTTCTCATCAGTTTTAAATACTGGAAACCATTTTCCATCAAGCTGTCCGACGGTTACAGCCTGACCTTGTTCCAGCTTATCCACAATAAGAGCTTTTACATCTGGCTCGGAACGTACATTAAGGACTGCGGTTGCGTAGAGGGTCTTTGTTTTTACAGGTGCAAGCAGCATGTCATCCATAGCCTGTTCCATGGCGGCAAGTTTGTTTCCGCGTTCAAGCTCTTCCTGTTTTATCTTGCTTTCTTCAGCCTTGATCTCAGCCTTTCGGGCATCAATTCCGGCCATTTGAGCCTTTTCAAGATTTGCAGGATATGGAGCGAGGAAAGGCCCCCATGCATAGCCCCAGACAGGAGTATCTTTTGTGACAATAGTATCAATCCGGTAAAGGGCGTACATACCACCCTTCTCTTTGCGAACCTGCGCACGGTGGCCGGGACTCAGCACACCAACCGCTCTGGAAGTAGCCACAGGCTTCTCAATGACGTTAATCCGGCGCACTGCGTAGCGGATACGCGCATCTTCATTAACAAGATCGACATCGGACTGTTTAACATATCCAAGAGCATCTGCTTCGGAAACGACCTGTGCGTCAGCCTTGAAAAATGCATACCATCCATTTCTGAGAAAACCGACCTTGATTTTATCCCCGGATTTAAGCACTCCACCGGTTGAAGACTTGACAGTACGTTCCAGATGATACTTGAAATCTTTGCCGACGTAGCGAATATCGCCCCAATCAGTAAGCGGGCTATCTGCAGCAGCGGGTATCACCACTTTGCCGGAAATATAACCAACCGTTTTCACGTCTTTGTCATCGGAAGCCGGATAGACCGGAAACCAGCCATCCTTTTCCGGACCAACCAAAAAACTTTCCGCCGGAGAAAGGACCCATACAACATCGGCCTTGAGAGAAGGCTCAGAGCGGACATTGGCGATAGTCCGGGTAATTTTCAATTGGGATTTATCATAAGCATGCGCATTTGAACTGACCGCAAGAAGCGCCAGAACAAACACTACAAAACAAACAGTAGAAGAAAAAAATACTGGTGCAGACCTGCCGCGCAAAAATGAACTTTTTCCGAATATATTTATCAAATGAATGCTCGCTTCTATTGAGGCATTACCACCATGTCCGGTGAAATCAGGGCTTCCATTCCATCTTCAATCATTATTTCACGAGTGACAAGGTCCACCTTGACCCGATTGGAAGTAATATACACTGCCGGACTCTGAACTTTCACATTTCCCTCGAGGAATAGTAAATTCTCTTTGGGTTTAAAATCAAGCCGGTCAGCGATGAGTCCCATATCGCCATAGTGACCTTTTACATTGTCCCAGAGTTTGAGCCCCTTACCCTGCTGGCTGACTTCGCCATGCAGAGCACTGACAAAAACTTCTTTGCGATCTCGGCCTAGATAATATGTGACCCGGGGTTTGTCGGCCTTAACCAGACCTTCTTCCTGATCATAATCAGCGCTTCCGGCCCGCAAAATCCACTCAATATCACCACCTGTTCCCTGAATCAGCTCGATTTCCTCAGCAGAAATATCAGACTGATTCTCATCACCAGCCAGCGGGCGTTCTACAGAACCACGGGCCATGTGCGGGAAGACTCCATACTTCTTGCCCAGCAAAGTTCCGGAAACAAGCCCCAGAAACAAGGCGAGAACCAAAAATAAAATCAAGCCGGTACGGCCCATCTAGCCTGCCCACTCTTTCCAGATTTCGTCTAACTTGCCCTGTACATCAAGAATAAATGAAATTGCTTCGCGCACAGCGCCTCTCCCACCCTTGCGACTGGAAATCCACTTGGATATACCGAAAATTTCAGGCTGGGCATTTCTGACCGCCATGGGCAATCCCACACGCAACATAACCGGAACATCAATCCAGTCATCACCGATATAGGCAACCTCTTCGTCTTTCAATCCCTTTTCTTTGAGAAGCTTTTCATAAAAAGGGAGCTTCTCCCGCTGTCCGGGATAGTAATCGGTAATTCCCAGCTCGGTCACCCTTTTTTCAACAGCACCATGATTCAACCCGGTAATAACAGCTAAATCAATTCCGGCCTGCTGCGCGAACTTGATACCGAGGCCGTCCTGTACGTTGAAACGCTTAGTTACGTTGCCGTCTTGATCATAATAAAGTCCGCCGTCAGTTAGAACACCGTCCACATCAAGAATAAGCAGCTTGATTTTTTCAGCTCGGGATTTAGCAGACATAATTAACGCTCCATGCAGAAAGAAGATCTTTAATCAGGTCTTCTGCGCGATCTAAAGGCCAGCTGTTCGGTCCATCGCAAAGTGCGCAATCCGGATCTGGATGAGTTTCCATAAAAACACCGGAAGCTCCGGCAGCAACAGCAGCGCGGGAAAGAATAGGGACAAACTCACGCTGTCCGCCGGACTTTCCGTCAAGACCTCCGGGAAGCTGTACAGAATGGGTGGCATCAAAAACAACAGGACAACCCAGCCCTTTCATTATCGCAATAGAGCGCATGTCAACGACCAGATTATTATAGCCAAAGGAAGCACCGCGCTCTGTGAGCCAGATGCGTTCGTTTCCTGCTTCACGCAGCTTACCCACTACATGGCGCATATCAAGGGGGGCAAGAAACTGCCCTTTCTTAACATTTATAATCCGCCCGGTATTTGCGGCAGCAACCAAAAGGTCTGTCTGTCTGCAAAGAAATGCGGGAATCTGGATCACGTCAGCCACTTCACCAACAGATGCGGCCTGATTAGGGGTATGGATATCGGTAACAACAGGCAGACCGGTTTCGTCCTTAATCCGCTGTAACCATTTAAGCCCTTCCTCCATGCCCGGTCCCCTGAAAGAATTAATAGAGGTCCTGTTGGCCTTGTCGAAAGAGCTTTTAAAAATTACCGTCACATCAAGACGGGAAGCGATGTCAGCCAGAGCTTCAGCAGCACGCAAGGCGACATCTATGGTTTCCAGAGCACAAGGCCCCGCCAGAATAAACGGGCCCTGCTTACTTTTCTGATATAATTCATCGGGGGTCAAAAGTAACTGCCCTCCAATTATAAGATTACCCGGAAACACTGCGTACCAGTGCTCCCGGGCAATCAATAGTTAATTCTATTTATTGTCGCAGGCAGCCTTGATGAAATCCCTGAACAGCGGATGAGCGTGCATGGGATTGGACTTAAATTCCGGATGGAACTGGCAACCCAGGAACCAGGGGTGATCGGCAATTTCCACGATTTCAACCAGAGTTTCATCAGGGGAAAGACCGCTCAGAACCAAACCTGCTTCAACGAGCTGATCTGCGAATTTTTCTTTGTTGAATTCGTAACGATGGCGGTGGCGTTCCTGAATTTCAGATTTACCGTAAGCAGCCATAGCCTTGGTTCCTTCAACAATCTTACAGGGGTAAGCACCAAGACGCATGGTGCCGCCCTTATCACTTTCTTCACAACGGCTTTCAGTTTTTTCAGTGCGGTAATCAAACCACTCTTTCATCAGATAAATGACATTATCTTCACCGTTGGCATTAAATTCTTCAGAGTTTGCACCATTGAGTCCCATAACATTACGGGCATACTCAATGACTGCGCACTGCATACCAAGACAAATCCCGAAAAAGGGAACCTTATTTTCACGGGCATACTGAATAGCAGCAATTTTACCTTCAACACCACGGGAGCCGAATCCGCCGGGAACCAGTACACCATCAATTCCGGCCAGCTTTTCCCTGGCATTCTCAGGAGTGATCTCTTCAGAGTTCACATAGCGCAGGTTAACTTTAACTTCGTTTGCCACCCCGCCGTGAATAAGGGCTTCATGCAGAGATTTATATGCTTCCTTGAGATCCACATATTTGCCGACAATACCGATTGTGGTCTCGCCTTTGGGATTCTCAAGAATGTAGTTAAGCCTTTTCCAGGGCTCAAGATTACAATTTTTGGCAGGGAGCTTCAGCAGTATAGCGATTTTCTGGTCCAGACCTTCATTATAAAAACTGAGCGGAAGCTGATAGATGGATTTAACATCAACAGCAGTGAAAACCGCATCACGGTCAACGTCACAAAAAAGAGCAATCTTGCGTTTAATATCTTCATCAAGATCAACTTCACTGCGACAGAGAATGATATCCGGGTGGATACCGATACTGCGCAGTTCCTTGACAGAGTGCTGTGTAGGCTTGGTTTTAACTTCACCGGCAGCCTGAAGATAAGGAACAAGGGTAAGGTGAATGTAAAGAACATTCTCGCTGCCCAGCTCGGAGCGAAGCTGGCGGATAGCTTCCAGAAAAGGAAGCCCTTCGATATCACCGACAGTACCGCCAATTTCAATGAGGGCCACATCCTCACCATTGGGAACATTTACAACCGCATTTTTAATCTCATCGGTAATATGCGGGATAACCTGCACGGTACCGCCGAGGTAGTCGCCACGGCGTTCCTTAGTGATTACGTTGTGGTAAACGCGGCCGGAAGTCATGTTATTTTTCTGACTGAGCGGAACATCCAGAAAACGCTCGTAATGACCGAGGTCAAGGTCAGTTTCAGCACCGTCGTCAGTTACATAAACTTCTCCGTGCTGAAAAGGGTTCATGGTGCCGGGGTCAACATTAATATATGGATCAAGCTTCTGAATAGTAGCTGTCATCCCTCTGGCTTTAAGAAGTGCGCCGATGGATGCTGCTGCAAGCCCTTTACCAAGTGAGGACAAAACGCCCCCGGTGATGAATATAAATTTGGTTTTCATAACGCTCCCGTCCCGTGGCGGACAAAATTATTTTAGAATATCGCTGCTACATAAAACAAAATTGACAGCGAATAAAGTCGATACTCATGAAAAAAACACAAAAAGGTCCCACCCCGTAAACAATCCCATATTCAGGCGTATCCCACTTTAAAAAAATGTGTTAGTGGTACGTCCTGAGGAATATAGACTGTTGACGGGAGGCTGACCCGCAATTATGTTCCTCTCTTCGAACAGGTATTAAATAGTCTTGGAATATTTCTATTGTCAACATCTGGAGGACAAAAATATATGGCCCGCGTTAAAGTTTTGGTCATCACCGGTTACGGAACCAACTGTGAACACGAGTCTGCTCATGCCGCTAAAAAAGCGGGTGCAGACGAAGTAGACATCACTTATTTTTCCGATCTTGCCGCAGGTAAAAAAAATCTTGAAGGTTACAATTTTCTGATTTTCCCCGGCGGTTTTCTCGATGGCGATGATCTCGGTGCTGCACAGGCTGCGGCTCTCCGCTGGAAACACGCTCAAACTGCAGACGGCACCCCGCTTGTGGACCAAATCAAAAAATTCTTTGAAGACGGCGGCGTGATCCTGGGAATCTGCAACGGATTCCAGCTTCTGGTAAAGCTCGGTCTGCTGCCGGCAGTAGGCGGCGAGTACTTCACCCGTCAGGTATCGCTCAGCTACAACGATTCCGCTAAATACGAAGACCGTTGGGTTCACCTCAAGGCCAACCCGGACTCTCCATGCGTATTTACCAAGGGAATTGACACATTGAACGTACCAGTGCGTCATGGAGAAGGTAAAATTATCCCCGCTGACGACGCCATGCTCAAAAAAATAGTGGAGAACAACCTCCACGCAGTGCAGTACATCGATCCCGAATCAGGCGATGTAACAATGGATTACCCGGCTAACCCCAACGGCTCCCCGCTGGGCATCGCCGGTCTGACTGATCCTACCGGCAGAATCCTCGGCCTTATGCCTCACCCCGAAGCATTCAACCACCCCACCAACCATCCCAAATGGACCCGTGGCGACATTCCGACTCTCGGTCTGGCTCTCCTCGAAGGTGGCGTTAACTATATCAAATCACTCTAAGATTGCCTCCGGCGGCCCTTCGGGGACCATAGGAACTTTTACAAAAGTTTCTCTGGACTCATCAAAACCTTTTATTAAGGCTTTGCCGTCGTATGCTGCAAATCAGTTCGAAATTAAAAGGGGAGAGTTGTTTACCACTCTCCCCTTTTCTCTATTCATACTGCTGATTGCTAAATCAACCAAAGCGCGCCAGCGCATCAAATTCAAATGACTAAAATAATCACCAGAGGAACACCTCCACCAAACCCGCCACAGGGTCAGACATGGCGCTCCATGATGGACGTGGCGATACGTGAAGCTTTCAAGGCCCGTAAACACGGAGAAGTCCCCATTGGCGCAGCCCTTTTCACAGCAGAAGGCCAACTACTGGCCACCGGGAACAACACCCCGCTCACCAATAACGACCCAACCGGACACGCGGAAATCAATTGTCTTCGTAACGCTTGCGCCGCAATTCAAAACTACCGTCTTCCAAGCGGTTCAATTCTGGCTGTTACGCTGGAGCCATGTATTATGTGCCTCGGCGCACTAATACACGCCAGGGTGGGTGGCATTATATTCGGAGCACCGGACCCCAAAGCCGGGGCAGTAGTATCCAATCTGGAAGGCACAGAACTACCCTTCGCCAATCACAAATTCTGGACCATAGGCGGAGTATGTGAAGATGAATGTAAAGATATCCTACAAAGTTTTTTTCTGCACAAAAGGAAAGGCTAAAAAAATACTAATTCTTAGACAAAATACGATTTATCAATTTTTTATTTAAATCATCTCTAAGGTAAGAATAAGAAACCTTGTCTATTACTTGCTGAGCAAGCTCTTTATCCCTAGCATTAATAGCGGCTTCAGCAATTTTTATATATGACCAATCTCTAGTGGAACTATAGGAAAGTTTTGGAATTAATGTGACAGCAAAACTATAATTTTCTTCTTCTATGGCCCTATTAATCATCTTAGCATATGCAGAATCTCTATCCGAAGAATATGACATCGATTCGATATTTTTAACTAACTCCATATAATTGTTGGAGTCTAATTTATCTCCACTATCAAGAGTAGAGTTCTCCGCTTTAACCGGTTCTTTCGAACTATGAATTGAACTTCTCCCTTCATCAAACAAATTACTGTTTAAATCTAATTCTGCTGGTCCATTTTCTACTTGTAATGTAACCCTAGGGCTAGATTTACTATCAAAATATGTAGTTTTAGAAACAATGTCTTCCTCTTCTCCAACCTCAAAATAACTCAAAAAAAGGTTGCGATGGTCATAAACACTAAAACCAGCAGCAACTATACCAACAATAATCCCTACTATCATTGATACTTTTGTTAACAAAAAAACCTCCCAACAACGCAGATGTTAACCTATAAATTATCGTAAAATTTATATGATTTTTATCACTAATCTATACAATAACACAATAAAAAAATGATTTTAGAACTAAAAAAACACACAGTTCAACTCTCTGGGAAAATTTATTTTTACCAATGAAAGCATCAGGATTGTGTAATTTTCACCAACAAAATTAAAGGCCGGAAATAATATCTCCGGCCCATAAAGAACTCATTGCATATTCTATTTATTTGAACTTGTATCAAAAAGACCGATCTGGTTGCCCAAACGAACTTTAATAGCTCCGGATTTATATTTTCCAGGCTCAAAGACCAGAATAACCAGCGAACCGCCATAAAGAAAATGGCCAAGCTCTTCTCCTCGCTTGATTGCAACCGGCCCACTCGCCTTGGTAAACTTATCTTCAAAAATGACTGACCCGACAGTGCTTAAGCCTACCGGGACAACACCTACCAGACCGTATTTTCCGGTATCGATAATAAAATATCCCCGCTGATAGCTCTCGAATGCGCCGAAGCTGGCACCGTAATAGCCCACGTTTCCTATGGTCGGCACAAATTTAGGAAAATCTTCCATACCCAGTAAAGCTCCATCAAGAAGCTTCGTTTCAATAACCTTTCCACCCACTGGGGCGTGATAATGATGATATGTGTTGGGCATCAAAATACAGGACATAGCGGTCCCGCCCACAAAACGTTTCCAGTATTTGGAACCTGCCAGCAACTGCCTGATATTAAGTATCTGCATTCCTTTTGTAGGAATAGTAGCAGTTTCAGCAACAAGCTTTGCCGGAATGGTATTCACGATAGCATCTGTAGGCGCGCTGATAATGTAGTCCCGTTCAGGCATGGTCTGCGGACGTACAGCAGATATATCCTTAAATCTACGGGAGAAAAATTCATTATATGACTTAAATCCGCCATCAGCAGCATGCTCATTAGGCAAAACATATTCCTCTTTTTCAATACGCGGATCAGAAAGCCACTGGGCAACACGAGCGATTGAAGCTTTACTGTTCAGAAAATCGCCGCGTTCTTTAGCAAAATGATCAAAGATCATAATTCCGGGCATGGTCTGAAAGGCAGCCCGCCCAAACGGATTTTGATACGCAAACAGGTCCATCTGTTCAATGTATCGAAGCACGGTGTCGGAACTCCCCTTTGCTTCAGGAAGAAAGGAACACCAATCAACAAAGAAAGGCACTAAATCCGCAAACGATTTTCCCAGCCAAGGATTGCTGCCATCCAGGTAGTCCTTCGGAGCAGGTTGAATATTTTTAAATGCTTCATCAAGAAGCACTCTGAATGCTTCATCCCCTTTGTAAGTTTCAACCATTTCATAAATGGATTCCCTACAGGGACAATCATCCGGAATATCAAAGTCAGCCCCAAAACCGACACTTGGAAGGCAAAGACAAATCAGACAGCTCAAAACCAACCATTTTTGTAATTTTCCCATTACAGCCCCCTACGATGAAGTTAAATTTCAACTATCAGCAAAACCAAGTTTGAGCTTACTATAGATCCAAGCGGGCTTAAACCACAAATAACAACACTTATAGACTCTGCATCTATCCGGCATTGTATATATATTTTCAATATCCAAACACAACATACGTCATTTACACTTGCCAATCACCACAAAAACACATATAAAACGAGCCTTCCAAGACCGGACATCCGGAATCGGTCTTGTGCATAAAATGCGGAGAGGTAGCGAAGTCCGGCCGTAACGCGCTCGACTCGAAATCGAGTTATGGGAAACCATACGTGGGTTCGAATCCCACCCTCTCCGCCACAATAAAAACAAGGGTTTAGGATTAATTTCCTAAACCCTTTTCTTTTGTAAAGATTCTTCAATAGGTGATTTAATACGTGATTGATTCCCAAATTGATCTGTTATTCCTTAGAACCGCGCCCCATACAAACAAAAAAAGCTCGCGTTTATACCGCGAGCTTTCTCGTTTAACATCAGTAATTCTGGACTTATGATTCAACCTTGCGGCGTACTCCAATCAATCCAGCCAAACCCACTCCGAGAATCCAGATGGCACCGGGGATGGGTGTGGGGCTCACAGATACTGCATTAATGTCAAAACCGTCTCCAGCTGTCCCACCAGATGAACCGGTGACATCAGTTATCTTCAAGTAACTGTATATACCATTGGCGAATACAGTCTGCCCACCTAAAGAATCTCCATCCTGATTATAGATAGAAGGACTTAACAATACCCAGGCATCACTGCCCAGATTAATACCTGAGCTTGTCAGGACATCATCAGTTGCAGCCCAGACTTGAGCGTATTCACTATAACCATTGGGTCGATTCCAAGTAGTCTCATAAATGGTAACCGGCCCGGTAAAAGTTTTCCCGAAAGAAAATACCGCGGTTCCGCCCATGCCAAGGCTCAAGAAATTATTATTCCCGCCGACCTCAGCGTTCTGGATGTCAACAGCAGGGGCATTATAGCTTCCCAACGCATTTAGGGGATTGGCACGGACCGATGTAGAGGAAAGGCCGCTTCCCATAAAATAGTCGACACTACTCGCAAAAGTAGCCGCATGAGCCGATATTGCGAATAAAAGTAATATAAAACACGTAATCAATACTATAAACTTTTTCATTAGACTCCCTCCATTAGACCAACTCTTGATATTAATTTACATTATTTCAGCATTAAAATCGACTACTTTTGTGTGAAATATATCCCAGCGAATCAGGCAGTTCGGCAGAATCACTTTAAAACAAAAAACGCTACCCATTGATACGCCCCCAAATACATCTGCCCGGCACCGAATCAAGATTTGTGAAGCTTTCACAAAATAACATGCTCTTTTCAGCCCTAAATTCGTAGTCGACATGTTCTCTGCCTTGGGATAAACCGTGCGCAACAGGAGTAGTAATGCTGATCGAAATTTCCAAAGACCTGACCCTGACCGACACACCCGAAGACTTGTTAGACGAAATTAAAGAAGCCCTAACACTGACAAACCCAGATTATATCAATGCTATTAAGTACCGGGGCCGGGTAGGCAAAAAAATTCCCAAATATATCAAGATGTGGTCAGGAGACCGCAAGAAGAGACTTCATTGTCCGCGCGGATTCGGAATTGAACTGCATCAGATCGCGAAAGCGGCAGGAATTGAGCCGAAATATGAAGACAAAAGACGAGAGCTTGCTCCAGTGGATTTTTATTTCACGGGAGAATTACGCCCATACCAGCAGGCCGCATTAGATTCATTTACCAACCAGACTCAGGGACTGCTCGAAGCCGGAACCGGGTCGGGCAAGACTGTGATGGCTCTGGCTCTGATCGCCAGTAGAAAACAACCCTGCCTGATCATAGTGCATACTAAGGAACTGCTCTTACAGTGGATTGATCGAATTAAGCAATTTCTGGGAGAAGAGGCAGGACAGGTCGGCGGGGGAAAATTCAAACTGAAGCCCTTGACTGTTGCAACCATTCAAACAGCACGAAACCGCCTTGATGAGCTAAAAAAAGAATTCGGGCATATTATCGTTGATGAATGCCATCGCACACCAGCCAGTACCTTCCAAAAGGTAGTTACAAACTTTGATGCTAAATACCTGACCGGACTATCCGCCACACCCTACCGGGCGGATGGACTTGACCGTATGATCAACATGACTCTCGGCCCTGTTGTTCATCGTGTTAATCCCGATCTGCTGCGCGATACAGGGGCTATTCTCAAGCCGGAAATTTGTACAGTTGAGACTGCCTTCAGGTTCGCTGGCAATCCTTCCGAAGAATACCCGCTCATGATGACTGCCATTGCCGAAGACTACCAGCGCAACAAAATCATCGCTGACTGCGTAAAAAAAGAGTTCACTGAAAGCTCAGGGACTTTACTCATGGTCGCCGACCGCACAGCACACCTTGATGCCCTCTCAGATCTATTATTCGATCAGGGAGTTGAAATAGCTGTCCTAACCGGGAAAACTCCGGCAGGAGAACGGGAAGCGATTATTGAAGACTTAAATAATGGCAAGATAAAAGTGCTGGCAAGCACAGCATCACTAATCGGCGAAGGTTTTGACTGTCCGGGACTTTCCACCCTTTTTCTATGTTCACCAATCAAATCAAAGGGCAGACTGGTCCAGATCATCGGCCGAATCCTCCGCCCCGCAGACGGCAAACGTCCACGTCTATATGACTTCGTCGATATCGAAGTCGGAGTACTGAAACACAGTGCCGGATTGCGGCAGCAAATATACGAAGAGATCGTCTAAGCTACTTTTAAATATTCATTTTATCCTGCAAAAACTGCTGTATTCTGTGGTATCCTGCGTACCAATATCCGAAAAATTGGATTAACTAAAAATGATCCGCGTGCAAATACAAGATAAAATGGTTATAAAAAGATCATTAAAAATAAAGTCCATCTGACTACAGACTAAATCAAACAGCACTAACACAAGGAGTAAACATGCTTAACTTTTCATTCTACAATCCGACTAACATTCTTTTCGGCGACGGCCAGCTTAAAGAACTGGACAATCTTGTTCCTGCAAATGCAAAAGTGCTTATCACATACGGTGGCGGCAGCGCCAAAAAGACCGGGTTACTCGACAAGGTAAAAACAGAGCTTTCCAAAAGCGATCGAACAGTAATGGAATTCGGCGGAATCCCTGCCAACCCTAAATTTGACGTAGTAATGGAAGCTGTAAAAATAGTGCGGGATGAAAATATAGACTTTATCCTTGCCGTGGGCGGAGGTTCCGTTATTGACGGCACCAAATTTATTGCCCTGGCAGCCCCGGCTAAAGAATATGAAGGACGCGAACGGGAACTGATGAAATTTGGTTTTGCCCCTGTCCCTGTCGACTGTGCTGTTCCCTTCGGAACCGTTTTGACTCTTCCGGCCACAGGATCAGAGATGAATAACGGAGCTGTAATCAGTGACGGAGAAGACAAACTTCCCGTTATGTCAAATCACACTTTCCCTAAATTCTCCATACTTGATCCTAAAATCACCTTCACCCTGCCTAAGACTCAGGTAGCAAACGGCGTGGTCGATACCTTTATACACACCATTGAGCAATACCTGACCTACCCGGCAGAAGGACGCTTTCAGGATCGCACCGCGGAAGGAATCCTCCAGACTCTGATAGAAATAGGTGAAACGACAGTTAATGAGCCTGAAAATTATGACGCCCGTGCCAACCTCGTCTGGTGTTCCACTATGGCACTGAACGGCCTTATCGGTGCAGGCGTGCCACAGGACTGGACAACTCATATGATAGGTCATGAGCTGACTGCACTGACCGGGCTGGACCATGCAAAAACACTGGCTGTAATGCAGCCTGCCAACTGGAAAACTCGCCGCGAAGAAAAACGTGAAAAATTAATTCAGTACGCAGAGCGTGTATGGAATATCCGCGAAGGCAATGATGACGCACGAATTGATCAGGCTATTGCCAAAACAGAAGAATTCTTCCACAGCATCGGCATGCATACACGTCTCTCCGATTACGAAATTGGTGAGGAAATTATTGACCGCGTAGTTGCCGGCCTTGAAAAACACGGCATGACCAAGCTATCTGAACGGGGTGATGTAACACTTGAAGTTTCCCGCAAAATGCTGGAAACTGCCCTGTAATCAAAGATTAGAGACAATAAAATTTAGTATCAAAAACCAAAAGGCATCCCGTTTTTAAAACGGGATGCCTTTCATTTTATAAAATAATCCAGCTAGAAACTACATCTCAACTTTGAATGGCCAGCCCATTATGCCGCCTTCCATAACTTTGACATTGGTCCAGCCTTCTGCTTCAAGCACCCGCTGGGCTTCATATCCACGCATGGAAATTTTGCAAAAGGTTATGATTTCAGCATCCTTATCCTGTGGCAGTTCTTCCAGACAATTCCTAAGCTTGCCCAGAGGAATGAGCTTTTCCCCAACATTTAGACGCATTTCTTCAAATTCATTTGGTGCACGAACATCAAGGATAAAAGGCTTCTCACCTGCATCCAGTTTTTCCTTAACCTGAGCATTGCTGATTCCGGTCATCTGTCCGGCAATCTTATTATCAAGGATATGTGCTGTGGTGATGAAATGATCAATGGCAAGCGAGAACGGCGGAGCATAAGGCAAATCAGCCATGCCGATCTCATAGATGGTGTTACCGTTCATAACAGCCATGGCAGCTTCTGCCAGCTGACGGTTGACCTCACCGGGGCCTACGCACTGGAAACCGAGAATCCGTCCGGTATTTGCATCGGCGACCATTTTGGAGACCAGAAGCTTGGCTCCCATAAAACCGGGTTTATCAGGGCTGGCATTGGTTGCGGTGACGACCTCATATCCCTCGGCCTTAGCACGCTGCTCGGAAAGACCTGTAGCTCCGGCACTAAGGTCGAACACCTTGCAGATACCGCTGTTTACTGTGCCGGGGAACTTCTGTTTGTCACCACGGGCGATGTTGTCAGCAACCACTCTGGCCTCAAGGTTTGCAAGGTCACCGTAAGGAGCAAAAGTCTTTTTACCTGTGATACGGTGGTTGATTTCAACGCAGTCCCCGGCAGCATAAATATCCGGGTCGGAAGTACGCATGAATTCGTCAACAGCGATGCCGCCGAATCCGCCAATCTCAATGCCGGCATCAGCAGCAAGCTTAGAGTTAGGAACAACTCCGATAGCAACGACTGCCAATTCGCAAGGAACTACTGATCCGTCATTAAGTTTGACCCCGGTCAACTTGCCGTTTTCACCTACAAATTCAGCGACACCGTTATCTGTATGGACGTTTACTCCCTTGGAGGCGACATGCTTTTCCACCAGCTTGGCAATCTCCCAATCAAGGAACATAAGCAACTGGGAAAGCATCTCTACAACATTTACGTTCATGCCGGATTCAGAAAGAGCCTCGCAGACTTCAATTCCAATCAAACCGCCGCCGACAATAACAGCATTTTTTACTTTACCTGAATCAACCAGCTCACGAAGCTTATCCGCATCACGCATTTCCGAAAGAGACCGGACTCCTTCAAGTTCAATCCCCGGAATGGGAGGACGGCGCGGAGTGGCCCCGGTGCAGAGCACAAGTTTATCATATTCAACAGTGGACGATTCCCCGGTGACTATGTTGGTACAGGCAACTGTCTTATTCTGACGGTCAATGGAGGTAACTTCGGTATTGACCCTCGCGTTCACACCCTTGGCTGCAGCAAAGAAAGACTCATCTCGTACTACTCCGGTCGGCGTTGCAAGAAGAGCATTTCGCTCATCGAAATTACCGCCGATGTAATACGGGTAACCGCAGGAAGCCATTGATAGTTCCGGGGCTTTCTGAAGCAGTGTAACTTCAGCCCCGGCATCAAGGCGTTTGGAACGGGCTGCTGCCTTCGGTCCGGCGGCAGAACCGCCGATCACAACTATTTTTCTAGAACTCATATGTTTCTCCTTTTCACTTTCAGCTTGTTACACAAATATTAGACCTTGAAATTTCGTAATAGCAGAAAGCACTTTAAACAACCACAGCCAAAGCGCATTGATCGAGATCAACAAAAAACATTTTTCAGAAGAAACACATATGATTAGGTTTCCATGCTATGAAAATTACCGACGACATCAATGTTTTAAAATAATTATCATTCCGAGCCCTGAAAACATTCAATAATCTGATATAACAATAACAGTTGACGAACATATATCCACTAAGATTTATTTCTAATAGACGAAAAAGTCATACTCACATATATTCTTTGCAATAATATTTTCAAAAGGTGGACTGTGAACTCTTTTAAGCCGACATATGAAGAACTTGTACAGCGTATAGATGAACTTGAAAGCCAAATCCGAATGGCTGAACAAGAAGATTGTCCACGGTCTCTTTTGAAACCAGCTGACAATCCAGCCTATATGCAAAAACTGTCGAATGATAAAAGCTATATGGACGCACTCTTCAACTCCACCCTCAATGGAGTCATTGTGGTCAATGCTGAAACACGTAAAATAATCGATATCAACAAAACAGCTCTTGATATGCTAGGCCGTTGCAAACAAAACGTCGTAGGCTACGAATGCCACAACTTTGTTTGCCCGGCAGAAAGGGGAAAATGTCCTATTGCCGACTTAG
Source organism: Maridesulfovibrio sp. (assembly GCF_963667685.1). NCBI lineage: Bacteria > Pseudomonadati > Thermodesulfobacteriota > Desulfovibrionia > Desulfovibrionales > Desulfovibrionaceae > Maridesulfovibrio > Maridesulfovibrio sp. The sequence continues at coordinate 1,032,431 of NZ_OY763931.1, forward strand.
GTCAGACCGTAGACAGAGCAGAAAGAATTTTGCTTACTGCCAACGGCGGAAACTGTAAAATTCTTAAATCGGTTAAGACCATAACCTTCGCAGGGAAAGAGCTTTATATTGAAAGCTTTATTGATATTACGGATCTGAAAGAAATAGAACAAACCCGAGAGGAATTGATTGAAGATCTTTCAGCTGCATTGGAAAAGGTCAAAGTACTCAGCGGGTTGATGCCGATTTGCGCTAAGTGCAAGAAAATTCGCGATGACAAAGGTTATTGGAACAATCTCGAATCATATATCGAAAAATACTCTGAAGCATCTTTCAGCCATGGACTATGCCCGGAATGCTCGGATGCTATGTATGGGGATCAGGACTGGTATATAAAAGGCAGAAAAAAAAGGAAATCCGGTAAAAAATAAAAACGGACACAAGCTTCCAGCCTATGTCCGTTCTTCTCAAGTAATTCTTGAATATGCTTAATTGGGCAACTTACGAGGCATTTTTTCCGGCGCAGGATCAGCGATATCGCCATAAGCCTGACGACCTTCGTGACCTTCAGGAAGATGCTGAGTTACAGGCATGCCCTCTTCGTTAACAAACAGCATGCAATGACAGTATTTGTATGCCTTCATATCGGAACAAGGACAGAGCCATTCACGTTCCGCTACAGCCTGCTGCTTATCAGGATAAAAACGGCAAGGACAGAGAGGACGCTTCAGTTCGTCCAGATGCATCGCCAATCCGGTAGTAACAGCTTCGGAAACATCCTTCATGGGATGAAGGTTCAACCCGGTACGTTTACAATACTTCTCCACGTAAGAGGAGACCAATTTTACATTTTTTTCTGTAGGCTTAGACAAATCTTTCACCATAGATATTGATAGTTTTAAATTAAATACGGACAAACTGCATATGCACTTTCTCGTGCTCATGCAGCGGTTTTTTAGCATCCATTGCAATAGAAAGAAAGGGAGAAATTCTCTGCAGATTTACAAGCGTCCCTTAAAATCAGGGACGAGTCAAAAGAGGAAGCAGTTCCGAAATATTATTCAATTCAACATAATCCCGGCCGCGCATATCATCCTCACACACAACTTCATGCACCCATGTAGTATGAAAAGGAATATGCGCAGCACTGGCCCCGATGCACACAACAGGAAGAACATCTGACTTAACCGAATTACCAACCATAAGAAACTCATTAGGATTAATATCATGTTCACTTAGAATCCGCTCATAGGCAGCCTCATCTTTCTCAGGAAGAATTTCTATATGCTCAAAAAAATCCGACATACCGGAAAGGACAATTTTGCGCTTTTGTTCTGCAAAGTCACCTTTGGTTATCATGAACAGACGATAATCAGGCTCGAGAACATGCAAAACATCTTTAACACCTGCGATGAGTTCAACAGGCTTTGTAAGCATATCCCTGCCTAACGCTATAAGAGAATCCAATTCAGAGCTCTTGATTTTACCCGGAACAATTTTGTTTGCCGCCTCAATCATTGAAAGAACAAAACTCTTCACGCCGTAGCCAAAAGCTGGGATATTACAGGTCTGGGTCAGCTCCAGCGTCTCCAAAAACTTATCCTCCGGCACATATGAGGAAAAAAGGCGTGCAGCTGCTGATTTTGCCTCACCAAAATATGTTTCATTGACCCACAAAGTATCGTCAGCATCAAAGGCTACAGCCTTAATTGTTCCATAAAACATTCATACTCTCCTTGCGCAGAGACTAACCACTGACTACAGCAAGTCAAATTCCTAGCCTCAAGAGACACTCAGCTATGACCAGAGCCTTGAATAATTTCTATGACAAAACACAAACAGCTACAAAACATCCCTGTATGGAAATTCAACAAAAAAAGATAAAAATCATACTAACTGCTGATATTTACCCCGTACATGTTCACGAAAAACAGAGGGGCTGAAACCTGTCTCGCGCTTGAAGAACTTACCGAAATACGAAGGATCATCGAACTTAAGCTCATAGCATATTTCAGAAATATTGAGATCGGAATTCGCGAGCATGCGTTTAGCGGAAATGATCAGTTCATTACGCACAATCTGTCCGGGTGTCAGACTGGTTGCTTCTTTAATCACCGTACGAAGTCTACTGACACTGACGTTCATGACTTTCGCGTAATCCTGTACCCGCAGTTGCTGGCTGTGATCCGCAGCAACCAGTTTCTTGAATTCACGGACAATACGGTTCTCGGTCCGCGCTCCCGGTCCATTTAAGCGATCAGCAAACATCCGTTGCAAACCTACCATAAAGATATGAAAGTAGGACCGCAAGACGGTTTCAAATCCTGTTGCACGCTCACAGAATTCCCGGAAAATACAGGAAAGAACACGGGATACCTCCTCTTTCTGCCCTGAGGAAAGCATAAACATAGGAGAATTAACCACACTATTGAAGAAATCCAACTCAAAAGCATTATGTACTGGAGCTTCAGGAGATTTTAAGAACTCATCGATGAAAACCATAACAAAGCCTTCAACGCTGTCATCAGGATTCCACAAATGTAACTGTCTCGGAGACACAAAATACAAAGAGCCTGGAATAATATCATATGTCTCGAAATCAATAACACAACTGCCGGAGCCGGAAGACACATAATGTACTACATAGAAATCATGCATATGAGGCTCTTGAACATCACTGATCTGACATCCTGTTCCGTCAGTAAAGGGATAAATTTTAAAACTGGAATTTATACCAATTAATTCATCTGCTTTGTATAGTATATGGCTCTCTTTCATACGACTGCCTTTATCATCCGTATAGAACAGGCATCAAGTACAAAAAGAGGATTTTTACTCTAATAAACATCGAAACTCACCGCAGCTTAATTACTGAGACGTTTCCACCGAAAAAATGAAGATTAATATCCAATTATATGATAAAGTTGGCCCACAACTTTTAACACAAATGAATATGGAGTATAATTATGGGTATTTTTGATGGATTGATGGGCAACGCATCAGAAGTAAGCGTTGAAGATGTGCAAGAGGAACTCGCCCCTATACTGGCAGACAACGAAAGGGTAGAGCGAGCTTTCAAAGTTATCCGCGACATGTACGTTTTCACCTCCGGCCGCCTGATTCTCATCGACAAACAAGGTCTGACCGGGAAAAAGATCGAATATATGTCCATACTATACAAATCCATTTCCACCTTTTCCGTGGAAACTGCCGGACATTTTGATATGGATTCCGAACTTAAAATGTGGGTATCGGGCCGCCATGAACCAATTGTAAAAGATCTGAAGAAAGGGAGCGATGTGGTAGGGATACAGAAACTGCTGGCAAATAAAATCTTGAAGTGACATCAGCCTGCCGGTTAATTGCCGCAAACCCATAATTGCTGGGAAGTTCATAACAACAACGTAATTGAATCAACTCCGACCATGTAAAGCCTGCCGTAATCGGCAGGCTTTTTTACTACGGATAAAACTTGATTCCCGCCAACTGAACCCCTACACTCCCTGCAAGAAAAGCATTCCAACAAAGGATTAAAATATAATGGGATACAGAAATACAAAAGAATGCCTTGATGCTCTTGAAGCCAAGGGTGATCTGCTCAAAATAAATCAAGAAATAGACCCTGATATTGAAGCAGGGGTTATACAACGCCGCGTATTTGAGGCCAAAGGTCCTGCCCTGCTTTTCACCAATGTGAAAGGCTGCAAATTTCCCATGGCTGCAAACATTTTCGGCACTAAGGAAAGGTTGAATTTCATCTTCCGCGATACAATTGAAACAGTGGAACGACTTATGAAGCTGAAGATGTATCCCATGGAAGCAATCAAACGCCCTTGGAAATACCTTGGAGCACCGCGCACAGCATACCATACTATGCCGCGAAAGCTTTCTGAAGGTCCGGTCACAGCCAATGAAACCACCATTTCCGAGCTGCCGCAGCTTAAATCATGGCCTATGGACGGCGGAGCTTTCGTTACCCTGCCGCAGGTATATTCTGAAAGCCCGGACAACCCCGGTTTCGCAGGATCAAACATAGGTATGTACCGTGTACAACTTTCCGGCAACGAATACACCAACAATGAAGTCGGGCTGCACTATCAGATACACCGTGGAATCGGCCATCACCACGCACAAGCCTTGAAAAAAGGCGAAAAGCTTAAAGTAAACATCGCTATCGGCGGTGCTCCGTCCATGTCCATTGCCGCCGTAATGCCCCTTCCTGAAGGGTTAGCTGAAATTTTCTTTGCCGGCTCACTTGGCGGCCACCGCATTCCGATGGTCATGCGTCCAAATGGATTGCCAATACCTGCCGAGGCGGATTTCTGTATCTGCGGAACCATCAGCGATGAGCAAAAACCTGAAGGGCCGTTCGGCGACCATATCGGCTACTATAGCCTGACTCATGATTTCCCGGTTCTCAAGGTCGATAAGGTATACCACCGCAGCGATGCAATCTGGCCTTTCACTACAGTAGGACGCCCTCCGCAGGAAGATACCATGTTTGGTGATTTCATTCATGAACTCACCTCTGAACTGGTTCCCTCTGTTTTTACCGGTGTACATGAAGTCCACGCCGTGGACGTGGCCGGAGTGCATCCCCTGCTGCTGGCAGTGGGCAGCGAACGCTATGTTCCATACGCGAAAGAACGCCAACCGCAGGAATTGTTGACCAATGGAATGGCCCTGCTGGGCAACACCCAGACAGCACTGGCCAAATATCTCTTCATCGGCGCAAAGGAAGATATGGAACATGGTGAAAACTGCCACAATATTCCGGTCTTTTTCAAACACATGCTGGAGCGGGTAAACCTCAATCGAGACCTGCACTTCATCACAAGAACCACCATAGACACACTTGACTATTCCGGCATGGGTTTTAACGAAGGATCTAAACTGATATTTGCTGCCGCCGGTTCCAAAAAGCGTGAGCTGAGCAAAAAACTTCCTAAACTGCCCACCCTGCCCGAAGGATTCAGCGAAGCCAGAATTTTCGCCCCCGGAATCATGCTCATTAAAGGAAGAAAAAACGTAACCGAACGCGGTAATCAAGACCCGCAACTGGATATGCTGGGAGAAGCACTGCGGCACGCTGAAGGAATAAAAGAAATACCGATGATTGTTGTAGTGGATGAGCCGGACTTCTGCGCTAAAAACTGGGATAATTTTCTCTGGGTAACTTTCACACGCTCTGATCCGGCTAACGATATCTATGGAGTAGGAACTTTCACAAAAGCCAAACACTGGGGAGCTGAAAAAGCATTCATAATTGACGCCCGCATGAAAAGTTATCAGGCTCCACCGCTCGATCCGGACCCGGAAGTCGAAAAAAGAGTTGATCAGCTAGGTGCTCCCGGCGGTCCTCTTTATGGCATAATTTAAAATAGTTGCCATCAGCATTAGGAAATTAAATGGCCCCTCAAGGGAGGGGCATTTAGTCCAACAGCCCACAAACATTATTTCAGGAATACTTTATGCATAAATTACATTGACAGGCATAAATAGTCAAAAAAATGCCTCATGGGAGGCGGGATATGGTTAAACAACATCGAAACAATCTTTTTAATGACTGTGAATTAAGCGTCATACTACAAAACATCTACGACAGTATTCTGACACAGATTGAAAATATTCCGGCAAAGGATTTTCTCGAGGCTTCGGACGAAGATCTTTTACAAAAAATAATCAAGCAGAATACAATCAGTCAGATTAAACTGCATGAAGATGAAATCCGTATATGCAAGCCGGCTTTGTGTCGAATAACAGAGTCCGGCAGACTTTATACAGGGAAAAAAGATCAAGACCATAATGACTTCAACGATGGTATGATTACCAGGGTGGAAATTCCCTATTCTGGAGACAAAAGGCTGCTGATTAGCAGGCCAAGTATGAATTATGCTTACGGCGGCCCCAGCTTCACAATCAAGGATGACCGTTTAATTAAACATTATGTCAGGCCTCTATACTCTGATCCTAACGCATTCAAAAAACACTTTTTACGTAATTATGAACGGATACAGGAATACCTTAAGTGGCAGGCGAAAGACATCGCTCTTTTTGAGAAAAAACTGAACAAACTGATATACGACACCATACTGCAAAGAAGGAAACGTGACGGAACCACCTCCCTGCACCTAGCATCAAGACCTGGAACTACTGAGTTCAACCCTGTTCATGTCAAAAATAACATAACTATTCCCTATACCCACAAGTACAGCGACCACACGCCCATCATCTCCGATACAGATTTCATAAACGCAATCCGCGTAATACGCCATACGGGAAACAGTTTCGAACGGACGCCGTCAATCTACGGTATCCATAATGATCAAGATTTGCGCAACATACTTGTTTCAAACCTTAATACCCACTTCGCCGACTCTAACAATCAGGACCTGTTTTTCGCAAAGGGCACGGTAGATTTTAGCATAACTATTGGTGATAAATCTGCACTATGCGGGAAATGCTTCAGTTGGTACTGTCCTGAAGGATTGGTATATCATGTCAATCAACTACTGGATAAAGCCCATTGGCCGTCATCTAAAATTGTAATCGCCATTTTCAATAGATCGGAATCAGATTTTTCAACGCTTGCGAATACAGTTCACTCTGCATTCACCTCTCACGACTGTTATATAGAAACAAACAAACAACTTTCTGATTTTGAATGGCAAACCACAATGCATACTCTCGGAAATATTAAATTGAAGCACTGGGTCCACTTCATGCTTTTCAACCTCTTTGTTCGAAAGAATGAACACACGGTGTTTCTGAATGAAGCAGAACGTAATTTCTTTTTGAAAAATTAATCATCATTATTACCATTATTGCCGCCATTATGCGGCTGACAAAGCATTATATGACTTTTAAGGCATTATCCTAAAATCTTGGCATTTAAAAAAAACTTGTTTTTCAAATTCAAAAGTAATTATTTGCTCCAAGGAAAAGAGTTATTAATGCCTAGTCACACACACCTATAGCAAAAATAACAATGATAAAAATTAATAATTTGTTGATGAGATATTAAACAAAATAAAAGGCACAGACCAAAATCCGTGCCTGATAATTTTTATAAACGACACTTTCTACTTATCTTTCTTCCATTCTTCCCATTCTTTTTTGCTCAATTTTCCATCCTTATTCAAGTCTGCTTCACGCATAATACGCTCGGCATTCAATGGATAAACCTTTACAATTTCAGAGCGGATGATGGTTTTACTGCCATCCTTATCAATATCTACAAATGCACGGGCAAAGTGAATTCTAGCCATTGTGTATTGAATAACTTTAGCTTTACGTCCATTTTCAAGGTAGTACAGGGACATTGTTTCTTTGCCGGTAAGATTCCCGAAAGTATACCCGTCTTCATGCTCAGCCAAATAAAGACTTCCGTCATCCCCTACAATTCCACTGAAACCTTCTGTTATGAGATTCTCTTTATTCTCTGCAAACCAGGCTTTTTCTCCGGCAAAAAGCTTTCCTTCCTGCTTATTAATCACGAATACAGCTTTGTTTTCCTTAACTGTTCCGTCTTTCGCCATCATCTTTACAAGGCCGACCCAGGTACCACGCAACTCAGGGGCACTTCCAGCGAAGACAAAAGAACTCAAGAACACCAGAGTAAGAACAACCATACTGCAACTAAGAACCTTCTTCATGTAATCAGCCTCCTAAGTTTCAAATTTAAAGTTACTATTCTTATTTATCAACTAACAGAATACGTCAACCCATTGCAGCAAGCAAGCTCGTAACAAAAAAAGGCAGCCCGAGGGACTGCCTTTTAAAATCAACCAGATATGTTTCTGTTAGAGATGGGAAACAACCTTCCCGAGAAAATCTTTAAGCCTCGGGTTCTTGGGATTGGCAAAAACCTTGGTAGGATCGCCTTCTTCCTGAATGACACCCTGATCAATAAAGATAAGACGGTCAGCAACTTCCTTAGCGAATCCCATCTCATGAGTAACCACGATCATAGTCATGCCTTCTTTAGCCAGTTGCTGCATTACTTCAAGCACCTCACCAACAAGCTCCGGGTCCAGTGCGGAAGTCGGTTCATCAAAAAGAATAACCTTCGGCTGCAAGGCCAGTGAACGGGCAATTGCCACGCGCTGCTTCTGGCCTCCGGAAAGCTGTTCAGGATAATTGCGAGCCTTATCTTTCAGCCCGACTTTAGCCAGCAACTTAAGGCCAAGTTCGTCAGCTTCGCTTTTAGACATCTTACGAACTTTAATAGGTCCGAGAGTCACATTCTCAAGAATGGTCATGTGCGGGAAAAGATTAAACTGCTGAAAAACCATACCAGCTTCAGTGCGCACTTCGTTGATATTGGTCGTCGGAGACATGATGTCATGTCCATCAACAATAATGGTCCCGGAAGTCGGTTCCTCAAGTCTGTTGATACAACGCAGGACAGTCGATTTACCGGACCCGGAAGGTCCGATAATACAGACAACCTGACCGGACTCAACCTTGAGGTCAATGCCTTTAATGACTTGGAACTCCCCGAAACTTTTATGAAGATTCTTAATCTCAATCATCTAACTACCTCCGGGAAGTATTCAACTTTTTCTCTACGCGACGCATCGCGTAGGCAATGGAAAGAGTCATAACGAGGTACACACACGCTACTGCGAGGTATACTTCAAAAGCGCGGAAGTTCACCGAAGTGATTTCCTGACCTGTTCTCATAAGCTCACCAACTCCGATGACCATAAGAAGGGATGTATCCTTAAGACTGATGATGAACTGGTTGCCAAGGGGTGGAATCATACGTTTAAGAGCCTGCGGCCAAACAATATAGCGCATAGTCTGGGCACTGGTCAGGCCGATGGAACGTCCGGCTTCAACCTGCCCTCTGTTAATGGACTGCACTGCACCACGCACGATCTCGGCAATATAGGCACCTGAGTTGACTGCAATTATGACAATACCGGCGGTCATAGGGGGAATACGCATCCCGATGGCCATTGGAACCCCGTAATAGAGGAACATGGCCTGAACAAGCATAGGTGTTCCCCTGATGGCTTCAACGTAAACCCCGGCTATCTTTCTAGTAAAAAAATTTCGGGATAGCTTCATTAAGCCCGCCGCGCTCCCAAGCAGGAATCCAAAAATAAGACCGCCGATAGTGATCTCAACGGTAAGTTTAAGACCACGCACAAGCATGGGAAATGTGTCCCAGAAAACTGTAGTGTCAAATGCAAATGCCATTACGACCCCTGTTTAAAAAAAATAATTAAGGGCGGCAACGATGCCGCCCTATTGAACATATAGAAATAGCTAATTCTCTATTTAGGCTCGGTGCCGAACCATTTAATATACAGTTCGCGGTAAGTGCCGTCTTTACGCAACTCTTTGAGGGCTGCATTAACTTTGGCGACAAGTGCGCTTCCTTTAGGGAAAGCAATACCGTACTGCTGACCATTGTAAAGAGGACCAACAACTTTAACCTGACCTTTACCGGCCTTGCGCATGAAATCTGCGATAACAGGAGAGTCAAATATCACAGCGTCAGCTCCGCCAGTCATAAGTTCCATGAACATGGCGTCGTTGTTGGGATAAAGTTTAACTTCTTCAGCGCCTGCACCCTTTGCGAAATCAGCAGAAGAAGTACTCAGCTTGGTGGAAATAATTTTACCTTTGAGGTCTTCGATTCCGTTAATTGAGTTCTCATCCTTTTTAACAAGGATCAGAAGACCGGAGTTATAATAACCATCGGAAAAATCGACGACCTTAGCACGTTCAGGCTTGATGGTAATACCGGCAATCCCTACGTCCAGCTGATTGGACTGCAAACCAGGAATGATACCATTGAAATCCATGGGCTGCAGGTCGTACTCAGCACCAATCTTCTGGGCAATGGCTTCCCAAAGCTCAACGTCAAAACCGGTATGCTTTCCGGTAGCAGGATCTTTAAATTCGAAAGGCGGGAAACTGGTGTCACAGGCAACAGTAAGTTTACCAGCAAAAGCAGAGCCGACCATGGTTGCGGTAATCATTGCAGCAACGATGAGTATAAGCAGTTTTTTCATGAATCCTCCGAGAATGAAAAATCATTTCTAAAATTACCCTCATTCACAAAAAATGAAGGTAGACCAATCAACAGGAAAACAATCCATCGAATCTTTGTCGAAGGCGTGAAAATTAGCACTTTCTGCAATTAAACTCAAGAGATTAACCCAATACCGACTCATTAGAAAATTAATCAAAACTCAAAATTACTTTAACAAATCAAAAATACACGTATTTTATCCAATCAAAAATTCTTGATCAATGAATCAAACAATTATCATCTAATTTAAAAATAACTGCACCTACACGCTAAAATTATTTGACATATAAGGAGCTGTTTTATACACAAAAACCCTCAAAAACAGAAACAGTTTTGCTTGTAAACAGAAAGAGTAATGAGTCAGCCTTGGCGGCACATAACTGCAACACCAGAAGAATTAATTTTGAGGCTGACAATCACTATATATTAATGTAGCGTGTGCATCTTAAAAAGCTGCGTGCATTCTTTCTCAAACATTTTATAACGAAAACCAGCTGAATTTGAGCAATTAACCACAAATTCAGCAACACCATATACATTTTTGTTACTAATACACACTTGTTCAAAGCGATATAAAAAACTACTGACAATTTTGTAATATAGATTCCGCTTCAATGCAAAATATTCTACATTATTGTAAGTTACGACTAGTCAATCAAAAGCAAAAACGAAATAAGATGCTAAAATATAAAGCTTTTTATTAATAGGCACATTAAATGCTTTTTATGTGCAGATTGATGAAAGCCCAGTACTCTTCGCCAAACGAAGATCACCAATAAAAATATTCAAGGAGTTTTTTCAAATGAGTTCAAACACCTCCCGCCAGGGTGCGATCACTGCAGTGACAAACTACTCTACCCCTGAAGCATCCTTCAGCTTTGCCGAATCCAAACCCACCGAACTCTTCGGCTGCAACGTCTTCAACGACAACGTGATGAAGGAGAGACTTCCCAAGAAGGTCTACAAATCTCTGAAAAAAACCATTGAAGAAGGTGCTGCCATCGATCCTTCCATCGCCGATACAGTTGCCAACGCAATGAAAGAATGGGCTTTAGAAAAAGGGGCGACACACTATACTCACGTTTTCTATCCCCTGACCGGCCTTACCGCCGAGAAGCATGACAGCTTCATCTCCCCCGACGGTAAAGGAAATTGTATTGCAGAATTTGAAGGCAAGCTGCTCATTCAGGGGGAACCCGATGCATCCAGCTTCCCCAACGGTGGTCTCCGTGCAACTTTTGAAGCCCGTGGATACACTGCCTGGGACGTAACCAGCCCGGCATACATCCTCGAGAACCCAAACGGAACATTCCTGTGCATTCCTACCGCATTCATCTCCTGGACAGGTGAAGCTCTGGACAAAAAGACTCCCCTGCTCAAGGCTACTCAGGTGGTCAATAAATCTGCACAGCGTATCTTGAAAATATTTGGCGACAATTCAGGCAACCGCGTTGTATCCAATGCCGGTCCCGAACAGGAATACTTCCTCGTAGACCGCAATTTCTACTTCGCTCGTCCTGACCTCATGATGGCAGGCAGAACTCTTTTCGGAGCAAAACCCGCAAAAGGACAGGAACTTGACGACCACTACTTCGGCGCAGTCCCTCGCCGCGTTCTCTCTTTCATGATGGACGTTGAACACGAACTCTACAAACTCGGTGTTCCGGTTAAAACCCGTCATAATGAAGTAGCTCCCGGTCAGTTTGAAATCGCTCCTGTTTACGAACAGTCCAACATTGCTACTGACCATAACCAGATGGTTATGACCACTCTCAAAAGCGTGGCGAAAAGACACGGCATGGCCTGTCTGCTGCACGAAAAACCTTTCGCAGGAATCAACGGATCCGGTAAGCACCTCAACTACTCCCTGAGCTGCAACGGTCACGGTTCCCTTTTTGATCCGGGCGACAACCCCACTGAAAATGCACAGTTCCTTATCTTTTGTGCCGCTGCTATCCGTGCAGTACACATTCACAGTAAGCTCCTGCGTGCAGTGGTTGCCACCGCTTCCAACGACCACCGTCTCGGTGCAAACGAAGCACCTCCGGCAATCATGTCTATCTTCCTCGGCGATCAGCTCTCTGAAATCTTCAATAAGATTCAGGAAGGAAATTCCCCGACCCCGACTTCCAGCGGCTTCCTCAAAGCAGGCGTAGACACACTGCCTCCGCTGCCCAGGGATGCCGGCGACCGTAACCGTACCAGCCCGTTCGCATTCACAGGTAACCGTTTCGAGTTCCGCGCAGTTGGTTCCAACCTTTCCATCGCCGGTCCTCAGGTTGCTCTTAACACCATGATGGCTGAGTCTCTGGATTACATCGCTGATGAAATGGAAAAAATCATGGGCGGCGACCAGTCCAAGCTGAACGATGCAGTAAACAAGGTCATCAAAAACATCATGGACACCCATGGACAGATCGTATTCAATGGCGACGGTTACTCCGAAGCATGGCATAAAGAAGCTGTTGAAAAACGCGGTCTGCCCAACCTGCGCACCTCCGCAGATGCCATTCCCGAAATTGCTTCGCCTGAATCAATTGAAATGTTCACCAAATATGGTGTTTTCACTAAAGAAGAACTCATAAGCCGTAAAGAAATCTACCTCGAGCAGTACAACCAGGCCATTATCACTGAAGCTGCTCTGGTAACCAAGCTCGCCAAAACGCATATTCTGCCCGGCGCAGTCCGCTACCAGAAAGAACTGGCTGAAACATGTGCTGCGATGAAAGCAATCGGTGTAGAATTCACAACCGGTACTCTTGAAGACGTTACCTCCAAGCTCCGTGGCCTGCAGAACGCTAATATTGAACTGCAGAAGATCATGGAAGCCAAACCCGAAGGTGATGTTTTAGAAGAAGCAAAATACCTCTGCTGTACTGCACTTCCCGCAATGCTGGAAGTACGTAAATATGCAGATCAGCTCGAAGAAGTAGTTGCAGATGACCTCTGGTGCCTGCCGAGCTACTCTGAAATGCTGTTCATTAAATAAGAATTATCATCACTGCCATACCCTTAAGCTTAGAAAGGCCCCTGTTTCGAAAGAAACAGGGGCCTTTCTTTTTATACACTTTACAAATGATTGCTTTTACATATATCCAGAATAACTAAAGAGACATTTTACCAGACCGGAGGAACGAATGGTCAAAAAAGTACTGATACTACTCATAGCGACTCTTATGGTGACCTTTACAGTCAATGCCGCCTCCCTGTTGACTGAGGATCAAGTTGAAAGAGTGATCAAAACACTGGAACAGCTGGATCCTATTATGGAAAAAATGGAAGAAGACTTTGATAAATCTGGCGAAAGTGACAACGATCCTCTTGATCCGCAAATGCTTCATAAGGAATTTGCCATGCTTTACGGCTATTCCCCTCAGGCCAAGGAAATTATCGAGGCTAATGGATTTTCAGAGAACACATGGCCCGATACGGCAGGCCGGGTGGTAAAAGCCTTTGCTACCATTGCAATGGAAGGGGATACCGATTTGGGAATGGAACAACTGCAAACATCCATAGCACAAATAGATGCTGACCCTAATCTCAATCCTGAGCAAAAGAAAATGCTGAAAGATCAAATAATTTCATCCATGAACAACGCAAAAGCTATTATGAAGGCGCCAAAAGAAGATGTCGAAGTTGTACGTCCATACTTCGATAAACTGGCGACTACGATGGAATAACAGATTATAGTTTATTCCTTAATTAAAGGACGGGATAAAATATTAAAAACAAATATTTTGACACACTAAATTTTCTATAAATACATATAGTTGTTGCATACAGCACATTCGGTATCAAAAAAGTGAGCCATTATGACTCACTTTTTACCGTTAAAAGAACCGATTGTGACAGTCAGAAAACCAGAAAGCATTGCCGGCAAAGGCATGGCACTGAATATGCTCCAAATATTAATGTTCTAAATTTGTTTACAGGGAGGTTATATGACCAAACGTTTGTATGCCAGCATTGCAATTATCGCCCTATTATTGTGCTCTGCTATATTTCTTACACCAGACCCTACTTCCAAGATCATTGTATCAGTAGCAGTTGTATGCATATTGAGTCTCGGCATGATTGTACAACGCCATATAATCAAACCTATTAACATTCTTACTAATGAACTCCAACGGATTGCCGACGGGGATTATACTCCAATACAGCACCACAGCTATATGGCCGAAGTAGGAACTCTAGCCGTCAAAATAGAAGTCCTTAACAATATTCTTAATGAAAAAATAGGAATGAGCGAGTCCATGCTGAGTAACATCATGACTCCCATGGTTGTTGTGGGGCAAGATGGAAATATTAGCTGGTTAAACGAGAGCATTATCCGCCTGATTGAAGAAGACGGAACAGTAGATGATTTTATAGGTAAAGATTTTTCGACTTTTTTTTACGGAACAAAACAGGAAACTGTTTCTGAAAAATGTATGGTCGAGAGGAAAAAACAGTTTGTTAAAGGTCAGGTTGATGGACGTAAAGGGACTACAAAATATATTTCAGTAGCCTCATCTCCTATTTTTGATTCAAGGGAAAATCTGATTGGTGGATTCACAACCATAATGGACTTCACTAACATCAAATTAAAAGAAGATTTTATTACTGCCCAGAATGAGAAAATAGCACGCGGTGTAGCTGAGGCAAGCAAAATTTCCGAACAGCTGGCCGGAACCTCCGATGAAATCAGTTCTGAAACCCAAAATTCCAGCCAAGGAATACAGGGTCAACAGGCGCGGACCGAAGAGGTCGCAACATCCATGGAGCAAATGAACTCTTCAATCCTTGAAGTCTCCAGAAACTCAAGCGATGCAGCGCATATGGCCCGCCAGACTCAGGAAACAGCTGATAACGGTTCAAAAATTGTTGAAAATGTCATTGGAGTGATGAATGACGTCAACCTGAAAGCCGGCAACCTGAAACAGGAAATGACCACACTGGAGACCCACAGCAAGGGTATAACAACAATCATGCAGGTGATTTCAGACATCGCAGACCAAACCAACCTACTAGCATTAAATGCCGCGATTGAAGCTGCTCGAGCCGGGGAAGCCGGACGTGGTTTTTCCGTAGTTGCTGATGAAATACGTAAACTTGCAGAAAACACCATGCAAGCTACCAAGGAAGTCGGCAATTCCATTCAGGCTATTCAAAATAGTTCACGCAAAAGCACTTCTGCAACAGAAGACACACTGGTCAGCATTCAACAAGCAACAGAACTTTGCAGTGAAGCTGAAGAGGCTCTGAAAAATATACTTGAGATGTCGAAACAAACGGCCGGACAGGTTGAAGGCATTGCAACAGCCGCAGAAGAGCAATCCGCGGCCAGCGAAGAAGTTACGCATGCGATAGATGCCGTAAACAGAATTGCGGCAGAGACTTCAGAATCCATGAGTATGGTTGCAGGGTCAGTGTCCGAACTTGCCTCTCTGGCGACAAAACTTGATGAATTCATGAATCAAATGAAAATTCAAGATGCATAATTAAAAAGCCGGAATCTCAGCAACATGCGGATTCCGGCTTTTTAATTCTATGTTCAATCATTTCTATTTAATATTTTCCTCTATCTTTTCAACATCTTCCCGCTTGATTGTAGTCGCCTGGCCATCCACATTTTCATATGTGTACGTATTGGAATCCTTGTCATATTTAGGAGCACCGATACTCACAGAAGTCGAACCATCAGTCATGGTGATTGTATGGTGCTTAGAACCGCAACCAGCCAAAAGTAGCAAACCAGCACACAAAGTAACTGCAATAAATATTTTTTTCATTTCAATCTCCCTACATTTTAAAAAGATCATACCAGAATATCAGCTCTACAACAATCTGTTAAATACATAAGTTGACTATCTCAACAAAATGTCTGACGCATTTTTTCAAGCAGCAAAGAAAGCCTGTGCTCATAGGTATGTTCAGCTAGTATTCTTTTACGTGCGGCAGCTGTGACTGCTGCCCGCCCCGCATCATCGTTCATCCACTTTTCCAACAAGGGACCGATCTCCGTAATATTTGAATATGAGACTATTTCATGTCCCGGTTCAAAGAGCGCTTCCATCTGCTCCCGGTAATCGGTCAGCACAAAACCGCCGCAGGCAGGAACATCAAAGACACGTTGGTTAACTGCCCCTTTCATCTGTCTGCTTGTACAGTTAAAACCAATTTTTGACATGGGATAAAAGGCTGGAAGATCATTATAGTAATCCAGCGAAGCCAGGTACCGCCAACCATGACGCGGCAATAATTCATGCCATCCCGCATCTCCGACGATAAGCGGAGAATACAGCAACAACTCCTGCACACAGGATAAACGGTACTGGCGAGTAGCCTCCCAGGTAATTAAAGCTTCAAAAGAAAGTTTTTGCTCATCGGAGCTAAAACGCTCCATCTGCTGCAGAACCTTGGGATGCCTGTTTTGCAAAAATTCTTCTACCGATAACTCAGACCTTTCACCAAATTCAGCCGCAAGCATTGGGAATTGTCTTAGTAATTCTCCGCTGACCCCACTTGAAAGTGTATACTCGTCCACCGCATGTACCATGGAGTTTCCGAGAAAAGAAACATCTGCGCGCCACTCCTCGCGCCCTGCAATTCCGGGCTTAAAGCGCTCAACATCTGTAGCCAACGGTAGATAAAAGACATTCTCGAATCCCTTTTTCCGCATTACTCCCAAATTCCCGGCATCATATGTAAAAATTGCAGTCAAATCCGGGAGTACATCCGCGTAACGGTAAAGAATCAAATGCGGATTATCCACAAACCATGAAGCCAGCGGCAGCTTCATTTTCATAAGCAGGTCAGTCAGTCTGCCCTCACGGTCCACCCCGAAATGATTCACGGTCAGCGCCAAATCCGGTTTGAAATCGACTACGGCGCGCAATAAATCTTCAACAAATCCATCACGCACAGTCTCACCTGAACCGATATCAACACTGCGAAACTCAATTCCCAGCCTATTCAGAGCGGAAGTAATCTCCCCCATCAAGAAATACGGGCGATTGAAAAAAAGTACTCGGGGCTTACTGTTCCTGAACTTAGGATAAGCAACTTCCGTCCAAAAGTCAGGGAGACCGGATTCATTTTCATCCTCTAGGGTATTGCCGATTGCGGTATACCAATCACGATCCAACCGCTGATATAAAGGAATCTTCAACAGCTTTAGAGCTTGCCCCCCGTTACTGGCACGCCACTCGCGGACCTGATTCAGAACCTGCGCGGGATCACCGCTTAACCAGATAACCTTCGGATGGTCGCGGAAAAGGTCTGCACCGGAAGCTTCTGCAATAAGCGGGTCGTTATCCAGCACAGCCACCGGTCCTGATTTAAGGAGCTCACCTAGGCAAACACCTAACCCGGCCCCCAAAAGGACAGGTAAATCTCCAGAAGCAACCCCACTGGCAAGATCAGATTCCCGCTCTGAGCCTTTGCGCCCCCAGAGGTGCCATCTTTTCCCGTCAATATGGATACGCACATCCGTTAATTGGCCATGTTCCAGCACTCGTTCGACAGTATAAGCACGTTTAGACATAGAGATTATATATGTCATTACAGTTTGTTGCACAATGGATGATTCCCCATTTTTGCAATCGGACCGATGAGTTTGCGAACTTGAAATTCATTGGGTATAGCTGATCCAGCAGTCAATTCGAATATAAATTAAGACGGAAAGAATAAATATGAACACTGACGCATTAAAAACTAAAAGCAAAATGGAATTTCTTGACCTCTCAACATGGGAAAGATCCGAACACTTCAACTTTTTTCAATCTCTATGTACCAGCCGCTATGGCTTCACCGTACAGCAAGACGTAAGCGAGCTTTGCAATTTCCGCATCAAACAACAGGAAAACGGCACTAAGTTGCGTTTTTCCGACATGCTGTATTATCTTGCGACCCGCGCGGCCAACGAAATACCAGAATTCAGAACCCGCATAGTAAGCGGCAAACCAGCTATTTTCGATGTCATCCACCCCGCCTTCACCTACATTCCGGAAGGACGCAACCTGCACGCCAACTGTCTTTGCAGCTTGGGACGCGACTTTCGTGAGACAGCAACCAACATCGAAATCGCGCGCCAGACCGCAGACAAGACACCTACCCTCACTCCCGAAGGCGGAGAAAAACCCAACCTGTTCTATTTCAGCATTGTGAACGGGGTTGCTTTCACCTCTGCAAGCAACCCGTGGGGAGATTGTACTGTTGATTCCGTTCCCCGCATCCTGTTCGGCCATATTACTGAAAATGATTCAGGCAGAAAAACCATGCCCGTTGCAGTTGAAGCCCTGCACGGTCTTATAGACGGCAAACATTTCGGAGAATTTTTCCAGAAATTCGATTTAATGTGTAAGGAACCGGAGAAATATTTAAAATAATTTTACTGGTAACAAAAAACTCCAGCCTGGGCTGGAGTTTTTTTCTTACTGTCATGTCTTTTCTGATCCTAAATGGAATCGTAATCAGAATCTTCATCTGAAACAATCAACGAATTAGTTTTCCAAGGCCTGTCTGGCTCCCCAAAGTTCTTCTTGGCTTCGCGGTAACCCATGTTAAAGGCTTTAACGTTGACTTCTCTGATTTTAGCAGGGAGCACCTCCTCAAGATTCTTCCGCATAGTCCTCTGCTGAGCAAAGGGAAGCAGGTAGGTTGCCGCACCCAACACTATGGTGTTCATAGCCTGAATCAAGCCGAGTTTGTCTTTAGCAAGCTTTGTAAATGGCAGACCGATAAACTGATTCACAGGCGGCTGTTTGACCAGATCGGTTTCAATCATAAGCAGGCCGCCGGGTTTAAGGTTACGGTAATACATATTACAAGCTTCCTGACTAAGTGCGATGAGCAAATCGAGAGATTCTGCCTTGGGATAACTGATCACATCAGAGCTGACGACCAGATCTGAACGGCTGGCACCACCACGGGCTTCAGGACCGTAACTCTGAGTCTGGGTCACAAAATACCCATGCCCTAGAGCAAGACCGGACCCCATTACCTTTCCAAGTGTCAGAATACCCTGACCGCCAAGACCAGAAAGACGGATTTCAAATCTGTCCAGAGGTTGATTTTTCATTATACACCTCCCTGACAATGTGCGGCCATTTCATAAAACTTTTCTTCCAGCCCCGGTTCGTCCTTCTGAACGAATATGCCGGAAGGAACCTTTTGGGCTTTTTCCGCTTCACTTAATTGGTTGTAGCGGTCAATGTCGATGACATCTTTCTTGAGCATCTTATACATGTC
The DNA here is from genome assembly GCF_963667685.1 of Maridesulfovibrio sp. Classification (NCBI taxonomy): domain Bacteria; kingdom Pseudomonadati; phylum Thermodesulfobacteriota; class Desulfovibrionia; order Desulfovibrionales; family Desulfovibrionaceae; genus Maridesulfovibrio; species Maridesulfovibrio sp. The sequence continues at coordinate 1,051,689 of NZ_OY763931.1, forward strand.
CACCGGAGTTCTGTATTTATTCTTGCGACCATACTGGGTATGGCAGGGAGTCAGAATCTCCACCACACCGAAACCGGGGTTACTGATGCCATCCATGATCATTTTATCAAGTTTTTTCACATGGAATACGGTGCCACGGGCTACGTAATTGGCTTTGGCCGCTGTACAGAGCTCCACACAGTCAAAACTCTGCTCCATCTGTCCCAGAGGCGTGGTCATGGAAAAAGAACCGGCCGGAGTTGTCGGAGAACACTGTCCGCCAGTCATACCGTAGATGTTATTGTTCAATATCAGCGCGGTAACACCTATGTTTCTGCGTGCGGCATGAATCAAATGGTTACCGCCGATTGCCATGGAGTCACCATCCCCCATAACAACGATTACATGCATATTGGGCTTTGCCATCTTAATTCCGGTAGCAAAAGTCAACGCACGCCCATGGGTAGTATGTACTGTGTTAAAATCAACATATGCCGCCAACCTTCCGGAACAACCGATCCCGGCGACCACACAGACCTCGTCTTTGGAAAGCCCGAGACCATGGATGGAACGGATCAATGACCCAAGGACAATTCCATGCCCGCAACCGGCACAGAAAACATGCGGAAACTTCTTATTATGCCTTAAGTACTCATGAATGAGTTGTGTACCTTTCATATCAGCCATGACTACACCCGTGTTAAGACTTTGAGGATTTCAGCCGGGGTAATGATCTGCCCGTCCACCTTATTGATGGTCCGAACACTTACCTGGCCGTTATTGACCCTTTTCACTTCTCTGGATATCTGGCCCATGTTCATTTCCGGAACAATCAATGTGTGCGCTTTGGCCATAATCTTTTCTGTTGCCTTGCGCGGATAAGGGAACAGGGTTGAAAGCTTGAGCAGCCCGGCCTTAACGCCGAGCTCACGGGCTTGTTTCACCGCCAGCTCAGCAGAACGCGCCACCGTTCCGTATGCAATGACAACAACTTCAGCATCTTCAGTACTTACTTCATCAACCAGCTGCACATCATGCAGGAACTGGTCAATCTTACGGAAGAGACGCTCATTCAGTTCACGAACTTCATCAGGACGTGAAGTCGGGAAACCGTTGGTGTCATGGGTTAAACCTGTAACATGGAAACGGTAACCGGAACCGATAGAAGGCATGGGAGGTACACCGCGCACAGTCTCCTCATAGGGTTTATACCATTCCGGAGGCATTGTCGGAACAATGCGGTTGAAGACCTCAAACTCATCCTCGTTAGGGATGATTATCTTTTCACGCGTGTGGGCAGTAATCTCATCAATAAGAAGAATTACCGGGGTGCGGTACTTCTCCGCAAGGTTAAAAGCCTCAATAGTGTTATCAAGACATTCCTGAACATTGGAAGCGGAGAGAACTATGATGGAATGGTCACCGTGTGTTCCCCAACGCGCCTGCTGCACATCACCCTGCGCCGGAGATGTAGGAAGACCGGTACTGGGTCCGCCGCGCATGACATTGACAATTACCAACGGTGTTTCAGTAATACATCCATATCCCAGATGTTCCTGCATGAGCGAAAACCCCGGGCCGGAAGTAGCAGTCATGGCTTTCCTTCCAGCCAGTGACGCGCCTATGACTGAGCCAAGCCCGCCGATTTCATCTTCCATCTGAATGAATGCACCGTTGGGAATCAGCGGTAACCGCTGGGCCATAATCTCCATTATCTCGGATGAAGGAGTGATTGGATAACCGCCATAAAAGGTACAGCCTGCCAGCAAAGCACCTTCAACAACAGCTTCGTTGCCCAGAGCGAAAATCTCTTTATTTCTTTTTTTTCTAGGTCTGGCCATGGAAGTTCACCTTATCCCTTTTGCTTACCGGAAGCGATTTTGTCAGCAGCATCGTCAGACACCGCAGGCTTATCGTTTTTCCGGACGGACTTTTCGAGAACAGCCCTGCATACCGCAGGAATCTCATCATCAACTTTGGGACTAACCATAATTGCGAAATCCGGGCAATGAAGCTCACAGAAACCGCAATTTATACATTCTTCTTCCCTGACGACGACAGCTTTTCCCTGATCGTTCAATTCCATGACTTTTGCCGGACAGAAGGCTGCGCAGATACCGCATCCCTTACACCAGTCCGGGAAAATCGTAACTGTACTATTTCCCTTACGTTTGACACTCATAACCTGATCCAGGTTGAGGGTGACTGTAAAATCCGCCTCACAACTCCCCTTGAAACGGACCAACCTCGCCGCGATTGCCCTGTTAAAATTTCATTTTAACAAGACCTTAATTCGGCCCTAGCATGGTAATACCGCACATGCAACAGGAAACGGAACTTTTATGACAATATTATAAAATAAGTTCTACTTAATTGACATGAATATGCTTTACACATAATCTAAGAGATACTGAGAGGAATGCTTCTTATTCACTTAGGTTGATTACACAATCACTTTAATATAACAAAAAAAGAGCCGACTCTAAGTCGGCTCCCATATCTACTTTTAGGTAATATATCAAAATGCCCGCTCTTTTACTGTCAACATAAGACAATAAACATATTTTCTGCATTTCACACAAGTTCACGCGTCTGAAATTACGTTATCAATTCAATCTCATTCTTAAAAAAAGACTCAACTTGCATGCGGCTAACCGGCTTTGAGAACAAATATCCCTGCCCGAATTCACAACCGAGATCACGCAGCGCATTCTGCTGCTCAATATTTTCGACTCCCTCAGCTACAACATTTAAGCCTAAGTTATGCGCAAGATTAATAATTGCCCTGACGATTTCAAGGTTCTCGATGGATTCGTTCATCTTGCTCACAAAGCTTAGGTCAATCTTTAGCTGATCAAGAGGAAACTCCTGAAGGTTGCTCATAGATGAATAACCTGTTCCAAAATCATCAATAGAAACCAGTACCCCGGCAGCCTTAAGCCGCTTAAGCATATCCACAGACTGCTTGGCCCGTTCCATGATTGCTGTCTCGGTAATTTCAATCTTGAGATTGGATGCAGGGAGATCAAATTCACTTAACTTGGAAAGAATATTATCAACCAATGTGGGCTGTGAAAACTGGCGTGGCGAAATATTAATGGACATAAGCATACCAGACACCATGTCATAAGATTTCTGCCAGCTCTTCATCTGCCGACATGCCTCGGTGATGACCCAGCTGCCAAGCTCAAAGATAAGACCGGACTCTTCAGCCATGGGAATAAACTCATTCGGCATGACCAACCCGCGGTTTGGATGATTCCAGCGGATTAATGCCTCAAACCCGACGACACTCTGATCCTGCAAGGAATAAATTGGCTGGTAATCAAGAAAAAGTTCGTTTCCTGCAAGCATGGCAGCCCGGAGGTCGCTTTCAAGCTGCATAGCCTGAACAGCCTGCTCCAACATTCGTTTGTTGAAAACCTTAATCCTGTCGCGCCCGGATTCCTTTGCCTGATGCATGGCTACGTTTGCGTTCTGAATAATCTCTTCCGGTTTATCGTACTCGGTAGGACTGAGCAGTACACCATAACTGGCTGCGATATTGACCTTATGGCCTTCAATCATAGCAGGACCGTTCAGACAATCCCTGATACGGCGTACAATTCTTATGCCCTCGCTTGGAGAAGCCAGTTCCTCAAGAACAACAATAAACTCATCACCGCCAAATCGGGACACCGTGTCCAGCTCACGAATAGTTTTCAGCAGCCGTTTGGAAACTTCTACCAGCAGCTTGTCTCCGATATTATGTCCAAGACTGTCATTTATAATTTTAAACCGGTCCAAATCCATAAAGATAACTGCAAAAAAATAATTTTCACGACGGCGTGAACGTTCCACGGCCTGTAAAATACGGTCACAACAAAGGGTGCGGTTTGCCAGTCCGGTCAGCGGATCATGCAGAGCTTCATATTGCAGTTGTTTTTCCATAAACTTGCGTTTGGTAATATCACGCAGGGAAATCCTTAGCCCGAGGGAAGTTCCATCATCGGCGAAGACCTGATGACCGGTAAGGGAAACCCAGCGCAGGAGTCCGTCCCGGCGGAAAAGACGCATATCAGTTCCATCGGGAGAAGGAAAACTGCCTCGTAAAGCCTGCAGCCAGAATTCACGGTCATTCTTATGCAGGATATGCTCAACCCGCACAGGACCTTCCATAAAATAAGCTTTGGGATAACCTGAGATCCGCTCACACGATGGGCTGACATACTTCACGGCACCTGTAGGCCCTATCCACATCTCCCAGTCAAAAGTATACTCGGCGATAGTGCGGTATTCCTCTTCGGAGGCCCGAAGAGCCTTCTCCATCATTTTAAAGCTTGAAACATCGGTCACGAAAGCAAAGGTCAGCTTCACATTCTCACTTTCGAACAGGTTGGTGGCATTAATAAAAATATCAACCTGCCGGCCGTTGCTGTTATCAAAGCTGAGCTCGAAACGGTGCCCGATGTTACTTTCAACACGAAATCTATCAGCCGCAACCGCACCAAGTACAGTTCCGATATTACCACCAAGCATTTCTTCCCGGCTAAGTCCGATCATGGTACAAAAGGCAGGGTTAACATCCAGCAGGATCAATGATTCATCAATCATGAAGAAACCTTCCGATGTGGTTTCCACTAATGCCCGGTAACGTTTTTCACTTTTCACCAGTGACAGGGCTGCTTTTTCGCGCATGTGGATTTCACCCTGCAGGAGCTTATTAATCTCCTCAAGCCTGCTTTCGCGACTGGCAATCTCTTCTGTCATGCGGTTGAAACGGGAACCTATTTCAAGCAGTTCGATATACTGAAATTCATCAAAGCGGTCAGAAAAATCACCCATCGCAACCTTATCCATACCCTTTCGCAGGCGCGCTATGGGATTACGGATGAAATAATCGATTAAAAATCCGGTAATTATGTAGATGACAGCGACAGAAGTCAGAAAGGTAAGGCTGGAGACAAACAGAATCCAATCAAGGTTGCGACGGTATATGCGGCTGGTAAGCTCCATACGGATGGTGCCGATCTTTTCCTTGGAAATATACAAATCCCGCTCGCGGACAATAGGGTTATCTTCAGTCTCCCCCGGGCGGACAAAATTGAACAGCACTTCACCATTCATATCAACAATTTTCAGCTTGGAAAACTGCTCATTCTGGGTATACGCGCTACATACATGCTTCAGCGACCCCATATCGAAATTCCAGATGGGAAAAGTGACCGATTTGGCAAGCTGTTCAATGTAGTTATCGGCTTTATCCTCAAACTCCTGATGCAGCATTTTGGATCGACCGAAATATTCATAGGCCGTTACCAATCCGATAATAACAGCCAAAGCAAAGACAAGACAGGCTGAAAGATCACGGGAAATGGATCTCTCACCTTTTTTAAATTTTAGAAAGGATCTGTTGGGAACGGCCTTGTTTTCAGACATACTTTATCGCACCGGGGAAATCATTAACACTCGAACTACAAAAGAATTACCTTGAAATACTGTTTTCACAATTAGCTTTCAAAGTCTATAATTAATAAATTATATAACAAAAAATCAGATATCAGCGGACAGTTCCCGTTCGCCAAGGACAACTTCAGCCAGTGCATTTATGACGCATGCCCCCAAAGCAGACCCTCCCTTACGACCTTCAATACTGATAAACGGGATAGAAGAACTCATGAGCAAGGCCTTGGACTCAGCTGCGTTAACAAATCCCACAGGCATACCTACAACCAGGGCAGGAGGAGCCATCCTGCCCTCTTCCACGAGCTGGACAAGCCGGATCAATGCAGTAGGGGCATTACCAATCACATGAATTTCGGGCTGCATGATATCAGCCGCAAGCTCCATGGCGGCTTGCGCCCGTGTCGTGGAGTTACGCTTAGCAGCAGCAATGACATCTGCATCATTCATAAGGCAACGAACGCTGCATCCCAAGGGGTTCATTCGGCGCAAAGGAATACCGCACCGGGCCATTTCGGTATCAGTGGCAATAAGACAGCCCGATCGCAAGGCATCAAGCCCGGATTCAACAGCTCCAGGATGAAAGCGAACCAGATCAATCAATTCAAAATCAGCGGTGGTATGCACCATACGCCTTGTGATCTGCCATTTTATACCGGAAAACCTGCGAGGCTCCGGCACTTCACTATCTATTATTTCAAATGATTTTTTTTCAATATCTCCGGGCTTGGCCACGGCCATTAGTTCTACTTTCCCTGACAAAAACTATCTCCTCATTATTGCAAGAGACGCTGAAGTACCAAGTCTGCTTGCACCAGCGTCTATAAGTTCTATCGCCTGTTCATAAGTTTTAATGCCCCCACTGGCTTTTACCCCAACGGCATCCCCAACAACGGAACGCATAAGTTTTATGTCATCTGAACACGCACATCCGGGGGCAAATCCGGTGCAGGTTTTAACAAAAGAAGCTCCTGCTGTCACCGCAAGATCACATGCAAGTTTCTTCTGGTCATCATCAAGAAGGCCTGTTTCGATGATAGCTTTTATCGGAACTCCACCGGCCCCTTCGACTGTCATTAAAATATCATGCATAAAAGCTTTACGGTCACCGGCCTTCAAAGCACCGATATTGACTACCATATCCAATTCCTGGACACCCTTCTCCACCGAACGCATGGCTTCAAGCATTTTCACTTCCGGAAGAGTCGATCCAGAAGGAAAACCGATTACAGAACAGACCTTTGTTTTTTTCCCCGAAAGCAATTCCGCAGCAAGGGCAATGTAAACAGGATGGACACAAACAGCTGCAAAATCATATTCAATAGCCTCTTTACAAAGCTGCTCAATATCAGCAGGAACCGCCGATACGTTTAATAAAGTATGATCAATGTACGAAGCTAGTTTGTCTATTTTGTCCATGCCCGCCTCCTGGCTGATATTAAAAATGTCCTTTTGTCCCTACAGCAGCCTCCGGGCAACTTTGGAACAAGAGCATACTTCCCATTAGATCGACATTAAGCGATTATGAAATGCCGGTCAAAATAAAGTTACATTTAGCATAAGACAAACAATTTCATATTATTACCGATTATTATATAAAAAAAGCTCCTGCCTCAGTTGAAGCAGGAGCCTTATCCATACAAACAAAAAAGATACTACCGGTCTCTAGCCTGATACTTGGCCATATGCGCTTCCATACGACGGCTTGTCCATGTCAGAACGTAGCATACAATAAAATATAAAATCGCAATCGTGATAAATATCTCGGTAGGCGCTGACAATGTTCTGTTATTCACCTGTGTAGCAGTACGGGTCAATTCATTAACTCCGATGATATATGCCAGCGAAGTATCCTTGGTCAGGGAAACGAACTGGTTTACGAATGACGGAATCATGTTTCGCAAAGCCTGCGGAAGGATAACATATCGCATAGCCTGCACATGCGACAGCCCGGTTCCTCTTGCTGCTTCCATCTGCCCTCTGGGAAGAGCCTGAACACCCGCTTTTACAATTTCACCAATATAAGCCCCGGTAAAAACAATAAATGCTATCAAGGCACAGTGAAATTCCGGCAGGGGTTTACCCAGAACGACAGGAGCCAAAAAATAAAACCAGAAAATCAGCATCAAAAGCGGAACACCGCGTATAACCTCAATATAAACGACAGATACTGATTTGACGGCCCAATTACGCGAAAGACGCATTAAACCCGCTGCAAGACCAATCCAGAAGGCTCCGAATATGCCAAGCATAGCCAGAATAATACTGGCAGCGAGACCGCCGATGGGTCCATTAGGAAAGGCGCCCCATAAAAAATAATCAAAATTGTTCCAAACTACATCCCATTGCACGAGACGCCACTCCTAATATTTAATTTGCAGCAGGAAATGCTTATTATACATATTGATCATGAGCGACACGACCAAAGAGATACACAGATAGATAACGGTCGCCACGGTAAAAGCCTCGAACCCATGAAAAGTGTATGATTCAATCTGACGGGCCATATAGGTGAGGTCCATAACCCCGATCGTCATGACAAGTGACGAGTTTTTGATAAGGTTCAGAGACTGTGAGATCAGAGGAGGTACAATTATCCTGAAAGCCTGCGGCAGTATGACATAGCGATAAGCCTGCAGAAAAGAAAGCCCGGTCGCGCGGGAAGCTTCCAGCTGGTTCTTGGGAATGGAGTTGATTCCGGCCCTGATTTCCTCAGCCACAAATGCAGCCGTATAAACGGTCAGGGAAATTACCCCGGCCGCAAATTCGAAATCATGATCATAAAGCCATTCATTCACCGGTTCAGGGAGAATAGCGTATGAACCGAAATACCAAAAAAAGATCTGGATCAGCAAAGGCGTGTTACGAAAGAATTCGACAAACGCGAAACTGAACCACTCCAGAGGCTTGAACTTGGACATTCGCATAACTGCGACAGCTGTACCAAGAAGCATAGTGAATACGATAGATACCGCTGAGATCTGCAGGGTAATTTTAACCCCGTCGATAATCCACTGCGCGTACTGTCCGCTGAGAACCAGATTCCAATCAAACTGATAATTCAAAACATCTATCCGTTGTTTTCGGGAAGGCCGTGGTCGCACGGCCCTCCCGTTATCTTACAGAACTAAAACCGCAAGCTTTTCGGCTTAGGGCCAAACTTCCATGTTCCAGGTCAGAGGCAGGTAGTATTTGGTGTCAGGACCAAACCATTTGTTGTATGCTTTTTTGTAATCGCCGCTCTTCCACATTTTGATCAGTGCGGTGTTAACAGCATCGCGGAAGTTGGATTCGTTCTCGGGCAGACCGATACCGTAAGGCTCGGGGGAGATGAACTCTCCTACGATTTCCCATTTTTCAGGGTTGGGGTCGGAGTTTTTGAGACCGAGAAGAATGGTGGAGTCAGTGGTAACCGCTTTAACTTTACCCTGCTTGAGTGCGAGCATTGCCTGAGGATAACCTTCGAAAGACAGTACCTTACAATCAGGCTGTGCTGCCATTATGTTCTGCTCGGAAGTGGAACCTTTTGCAGTACCGACTTTCTTGCCTTTCAGGTCAGCGACAGAGTTAATACCGGAACCCTTCTTGACGAGCAGTTTCTGACCATCCATGAAGTAAGTGATGGAGAAGTCGATGGTGTCGTCACGTGCGATTTTGTGAGTCATGGTTGCAGCCGCGAGGTCAATGGAGCCCTGGACAACCATGGGAATTCTGGTGGCGGAAGTTACAGGCTTGAACTCAGCTTTTACACCCAGTTCTTTAGCGATGTAATTACAGATGTCGATATCCAGTCCGACAAGCTTCTTGCTGTCTTCATCGATATAACCGAAAGGTACAACTGCGTCTTTAACACCGCACATGAGTACGCCGCGTGCTTTTACTTCCTGAAGTTTGTCGGCCATTGCAACGGATGCGCAAAGGGCCATCGCCAAAACCATAGCTACAATAATAGAAAGTCTTCTCATCAGGTTCCTCCTGAAAAATTTAAGGTTACCTACCAAAATCGCCGGCAAGTGCGACAATTACAATATCTCCTTCAAGAACATCTTGGCTCTTTCATGTTTTGGATTACTGAAAAACTCCTTTGGCGGAGCCTGTTCAATAACTTCACCGCCATCCATGAAGATTACGCGGTCTGCAACCTCGCGTGCAAACCCCATTTCGTGGGTTACGCAGAGCATGGTCATGCCCTCGCGGGCAAGATCTTTCATTACATTGAGAACTTCGTTGATCATTTCCGGGTCAAGAGCCGAAGTAGGCTCATCAAAAAGCATGGCTTTGGGCTTCATTGCCAAAGCCCTTGCAATCGCTACACGCTGCTGCTGACCGCCGGAAAGTTCTGCGGGATACTTATGGGCCTGATCGTGGATACCTACCCTTTCAAGAAGGTAAAGTGCGGTTTCTTCTGCTTCCGACTTGGGGACATTGCGCACTTTAAGCGGGGCGAGGGTTACGTTATCTAAAACGGTAAGGTGGGGATAAAGGTTGAACTGCTGAAAAACAATGCCGATTTCGGCACGCAGGTCATTAATATTTACACTCTTGTCAAGAATGTCCTTATCATCAAAAGTAATAGTCCCTTTCTGGTAATCCTCGAGCCTGTTAATGCAGCGAATGAATGTACTCTTACCAGAGCCACTGGGCCCACAGATAACAAGGACTTCACCTTTATTTACATGGTCATTGATACCTTTCAGGACATGAAAATCACCGTACCACTTGTGGAGATTCTTAATTTCAATCATCGCCATAATGCTTAACTCCAAACACCTGTACCGTTAATAAGTTCAGAACCGGTCTCAATAGAAATAAAACGCGTAAATTCGTTGTTACGACCGCCATTATTTAAGCCCGCGTTAAAATTGCCCGGAATTCAGGAATGAAGAACTTTTATAGCTCAAAAGGGAAAAAAGTCAAGAAATTAACCATGTTTTTCCATTTATGTACAATTGAAAAAAAGTTTTGCCTTCTATGCAACTTCAAACTATTTCGCCACATTTTTTTTGTGTCCAAAATTTTAATAATTTGCTCAACCACGGGCTTCTTCGAACTTAAACAAGCTATAACACCTTTAGGTGCGTATGTGAAACAAATATACAAAAAAGACAAATATTTTTACGTTAAAAATAAATTTGATAATCTTTTTTCATTATTTTCATATTTTCATCGAATTTTGAGCACCTAAAGCATCGTCGGACATCCCTGCCGGCGGCTCTGCTATACTTGGAAAAGCAACAGGCCTTTATTTACGTGAGTTCTCACCCACACTTTACCTGACACACAACCAAAAACGCCTTTGCCATTGTTGTAAATTTATTGATTGATCAAACAATCTACTATTCTTTTGCTGGCTTTTACCGCTGTAACTCAGCCCAAAAAAAAGGGAGCAGGCATTTGCCTGCTCCCTTCACAAATCTATTACTATCCGAATTATTCGTCGGTGAGAAAAGCCACCGCACATGCCCCCGGGCCACTATGGATTCCCAGCACCGGGGATGCCTCAACAACAAATTCAGGTTCAGCACCGAACTGGTCTTTAAGAACCTTCCTAAACCTCTCTGCAGTCTCAGGAGTATCAGCATGAGAAATGGCATATCGAAAATTGCCACGTCCATATGCATTATCCTTAACAAGCTTGATCAAGGCTTCTTCCTGACGCTTGACGCCGAAAGACTTGGCTACAACCTTAGGCTGCCCCTCTCCTGCAAATTGCAAAATAGGCTTGATGTTCAAGGCCTTGGCGATCATTCCCTGCCCCTTGCTTAAGCGCCCGCCGCGAACTGCGTAATCAAGACAATCGATAGTTACGAAAATCTTGACGTTCTCCACAGCACGGTCAGCAACCCTGCGGACCTCAGCAGCAGTCGCTCCATTTTTGGCAGCGCGAGCAGCTTCAAGGACAGAGAGCCCAAGTGCAATGGAAAGCTTTTTACTATCAATAGCGGAGACATTATCAAAAGGATTGCTTACAGTGAGTGCATTCTGAAATGTTCCGCTGAGAATTTTGCCTATATGAAGCGAAACAACATCTTCATAATCGGAAGCAACCTTGGCATAGGCACGTTTCATATCACCGGGAGACGGTTGTGAGGAAAGAGCACGCTTGGCATCGGGGAGCCTCTTGTAAAACTCACTTGAGCTCAGAGTTACCCGGTCTATGTATTCTTGGTCATCAAGGGTAAGTCGCATCGGAACAATACGTATATCAAACTCTTCAACAAGCTCAGGAGGAAGATCACAGGTGCTGTCAGTAAGGATACCTACCCTACGGTCATCAGCCAGCAGACGCTTATGCTGAATCAGCATGTCATCAACTTTACGTTTGACGACTTCTCCATAACCTTTAACAATATCTTCCACGGCATCGGGATCATTGGTATGAATATGAATCTTAACCGACCCCGTAGTCCCGGCAACTATCAGACTGTCTCCCATATTGCAGATGGCGTCGCGGATACCCACACGATCAATGCTTTCACCTTTAATAAGGAACTCTGTGCAAAAACGGAAATCAAGAGACTCAACTGCAACCTTATCCTGCACGTTGGTAAAAGATTTGGAGTTGCGGGAGTCAGGCAGAAAACTTTTTTCGATTTTTCCGTTCTCAAGAAGGTCAACAATACCTTCCAGCAGGTAAACAAATCCCTGGGCGCCGGCATCGACCACCCCGGCAGCCTTAAGGACGGCCATCTTTTCAGTGGTGCATTTGGCTGAGTTGCGGGCGTATTCCAGAGAATCCGAAAGTAAATGATGAAAATCACGATAATTTTCGCCATTGGCGTGCAGATGAGCAGCCCAATCACGGATAACACTGAGAATGGTTCCGTCTTTTGGGTCGGAAATGGCTTCACAGGAGCGTTTGGCAGCCATGGAAGCAGCGCGAGCGAAGTCAGACGGGGAAAGCTTAGGCATATCTTTCACGCCCTCGGCAAACCCACACAGAAACTGAGCGAGAATAGCACCGGAGTTTCCTTTGGCTCCATCCAGTGCGGACTCTGCAATGAGCGCAGTCATTTTTTCAATTGAACGTTCCACGGATTTACCGGTAGAACTGACGATGCTGCGCATTGTCCCGGCCATGTTGGCCCCGGTATCCCCATCGGGAACCGGAAAGACATTGATAGCATCAAGATGCGGGGAATTGGCTATAAGCTTGCTAGCAGCGGCCACAACACCCCTCCTGAAGCGGACACCGTCAACATAGTCAATTTTTACAGTATTTGCTGTAGTCATATATATTCAAAGAGCTAAATATTTTTTTCGTAGTAGCACACTAACCGCTGTAACATCTGGTACAAAAGCATTTTTTATTTGCATGCTATGCAATCAAAAATCAAGTTATTATATAAATAAATTCATACATGTTTCTTTGTAATCAATAAAATTCAAGAGTTCTCAGCTTTAAAATGAAGTGAATTTGAGCTAAGTTATTTTCACATTACCAGCAGTAAGGAGATTCAACCAATGACCTGCAAAAATTCCTCCCTGTTACAGCTTTTGCCAAACGCACTTTCCCGCATACTGATTACCATCGTAGTATGCACAATGGTCAGCGCTTGTAAAGACGACCCAAAAACCACCGGCGGCTACCCGCCTGCTCCGGTCATTACTGCAAAGGCAGAATTAAAGAACACTCCGTACTATCTGACCGCCATAGGCACGGTAAAAGCTGTAGACTCGATTACTGTTCGCTCAAGAGTTACCGGATACCTCAGCAAAATATTTATCAAAAACGGGCAGACCGTAACCGAGGGACAGCAGCTTTTTACCATGGACCCTTCGCCGTATGAAGCTTCCATCGGCCAGCTTAAAGCCGAACTGGCTTCTGACATCACCAAGTTCGAACAGGCAAAGAAAGACTACAACCGCTACCGCGACCTTGTCCGCCGCAAGGTTGTAAGCGAAGAAGACTTCGAAGAAAAACGGCTGGACATGAAAACCGCAAGTGATGCAATTGCTGTGACGCAAGCCAAGCTGACTGATGCAAATAACGACCTTCATTATTGTTTTATACGCTCACCCATCGACGGCCTTGCCGGTTACGTATATCCTACCGAAGGAAATCTCATCGAAGAAAACAAAGACGAACTGGTTGTCATCAACAAGATTTCTCCTATCGCTGTAAATTTTTACCTGCCACAAAAATATCTTGCCGAAGTCCAGAAATACTCAGCAAACAGCACCCTTGAAGTACTTGCTATATCCGAAGGCCGTGAGGAACCGGAAGTTGGCCACCTGACTTTCATTGATAACAATGTCGATACAAAAACCGGAACAATCTGGATGCAGGGCCTGTTCGATAATACCGACAGAAAACTATGGCCCGGAAATTACGTAAGTATACGGCTTAAGCTTTACGATGAGAATGTAATACGAATTCCGATGGAGGCCACATGCACCGGACCTAACGGTAAATTTGTATGGATTGCAAACAGCAACAATACTGTGGATATGCGGCCCATTACTGTTGACCGCAGATCAGGAAAACTGGATATTGTCAGCAGCGGTCTTAAGGAAAATGAAACCATCATTTCTAACGGCCAGCTCAGATTATACCCCGGGGCTGCCATCAAAATTAAAAAAAGCAACGACACCTCAGTAACCAGTCAAACCAACAACGGTGAATAGTTATGAATATTACTGAACTATTCATCAAACGTCCTGTCATGACCGCACTGATTGTGATTGGTATGGTCTTTTTCGGAATCGTCGGCTACCTGAGGCTTCCGGTCAGTTATCTTCCGGCAGTTGAATTCCCGACCTTGCAGGTAACTGCAACACTGCCGGGCGCCAGTCCCTCTACCATGGCGTCTTCCGTGGCAACACCACTGGAAAAAGAATTCACGTCCACTCCCGGTTTACGATCCATGAGTTCGGTAAACTCGCAGGGGCAAACTCTGATTACTCTTCAATTCGACCTTGACCGGGACATTGACGGAGCTGCTTCCGATACTCAGGCTGCCATATCCAGAGCCAGCGGGGACCTGCCCTCAGACCTTCCTCAACAGCCGTACTATGAAAAGGTAAACCCAGCGGATGACCCGGTTCTTTATGTGGCGATCTGGTCCGACTCCCTTCCATTATACAAAGTTAACCAGTACACGACGACATTCCTCACCGATTCCATATCCATGGTTAATGGTGTTTCGAAAGTCCAGGTCTACGGCGAATCCAAACTTGCGGTACGTGTGCGGGTCAATCCCGAGAAACTTGCTGCACGCGGGATGAATATCGATAACATACGCCAGGCAATTTCATCCCAGAACGTTAAAGAGCCTGTTGGAACACTGAATAACAAACATCAATCTGTAACCATAGAATCAACAGGACAGCTCGAGAGCGCCGACGAATTCATGCCCATGATCTTCGAGTCTGACGACGGAAGGACCGTGCGCCTTTCCGAAATTGGCGAAGTCATCAACTCAGTCCAGTCAGATAAATCAGGATCATGGATTGACGGTAAACGCGGTATTGTTATCGCTATCCAGAAGCAACCCGGCTCCAACACCATCGCAGTCTGCAAGAAAATTCAGGAAATGCTGCCCACCATCAGGGACCAGATTCCAGCAGGCATCCAGATGAAGGTATTATACGACCGCTCTATCCCTATTGAAGATGCTGTTAATGATGTTCAGGAGACCCTCATTCTGGCAATCATTTTTGTAATCTGCGTTATTTTCTTTTTCCTGAAAAACTTCTCAGCGACCATCATAGCCTCGGTTGCGGTCCCGGTTTCCATTATATTCACCTTTGCCATTATGTATGTGCTGGACTATTCTCTGGATACCCTCTCACTGCTTGCTCTGACCCTCTCAGTTGGGTTTGTGGTCGATGACGCGGTAGTTATGATCGAGAATATTGTCCGTCATCTGGAGATGGGCAAAAAACCATATCAGGCGGCTCTGGATGGAGCAAAACAAATTACCTTTACAATCATCTCAATGACCCTGTCGCTGGCGGTTGTATTTATTCCGCTGATGTATATGTCCGGGATTATCGGTCGAATCCTGCATGAATTCGCCATGACAATTACCGTGGCGATCCTCGCTTCAGGCGTAGTCTCGCTGACCATGACTCCCATGCTGGCCAGCCGCATACTTAAACCGGGGAGTAAGCTTTCGGAATCTGACCCGGTCTTTGATTTCCTGCTGCGTATGTATGACCGTTCCCTGCATTTCGTCATGCGCCACCGGCCTTGGACCATGACCGGAGCAGGTTTGATCCTGCTGGCGACAATTCATTTCTTCATGGTTATCCCCAAAGGCTTCCTGCCTACTGACGATATGAGCTATTGTCAGGGATTTGCACAGGCAAAGCAGGGCATTTCCTATAATGCCATGAAGGATCATGTAAAAAAACTTGAGCCGCTGCTCATGAACGACCCCAATATTCGCAGCGTGATTACTGTCGCAGGAGCACCGATCCAGAATCAGGGTTATGTATTTCCCATGCTGGTTCCTCCCGGAGACCGGGATTTAACAGCGGATGAAGTTGCCCGTAACCTGATGTACAGGCTGAACAACGAGCCCGGAATTATGGTCTGGATTCAAAATCCGCCAATGATCAGACTCTCTGCCAAATCCACCAAAAACCTGTACCAATATACAGTGCAGGCCCCGGATCAGCAGGAGCTTTTCTCCCTTGCGCCGAAATTTGAAATGCAGTTGCGCCAGATTCCTTTCCTGACAGGACTGACCTCAGACCTGCTGGACCAGAATCCGGAACTGTGGGTGAAAATTGACCGCGACAAGGCTTCATACTACGGGGTCAGCGCCCATGACATCGAGAACACCCTCAACTCTGCCTATTCGGAAAGAAAAGTCTCGACCATTTACGGCGATACGGACCAGTACTGGGTTATCCTGCAAGTTTTACCCCACAATCAGCGGGACCCTCGCGATCTCATGAAACTGCACGTAGCCAATAAAAACGGAGACCTGATCAGGCTGGATTCAATTGCCTCCTTTGATGAACGCCCCGGCCCCATGCAGGTAAACCATACCGGCATGCTTCCATCAGTAACATATTCATTCAATATTGCTCCCGGATATTCATTAAGTGATGCTACATCAGCAATCAACGAACTGGCACTGGATAACCTTCCGGATACAGTAGTCTCAAACTTCGAAGGGACAGCCGACGAATTCCAGAAATCAATGTCCAGCGTATACTTCCTGCTGGCTATTGCAGTCTTTGTCATTTTCATAATCCTTGGAATTCTTTACGAAAGCTACATCCATCCCATAACCATTATCTCCGGGCTGCCTTCGGCCGCAATCGGCGGTTTACTGACCTTGACCCTGTTCGGCAAGGACCTAGACCTCTTCGGTATCGTTGGTGTCATTATGCTCATCGGTATCGTCAAGAAGAACGCGATTATGGTTGTCGATTTTGCTCTTGAAGCAGAAGAAAAGGACAACCTTTCCCCTGCTGATGCAGCTATGAAGGGTTCGCTTGAAAGGTTCCGGCCGATCATGATGACCACTATCGCGGCTATTGCCGGAGCCATGCCTATCGCTCTTGGATTAGGTGCAGGGGCACAGGCCCGTCAGCCAATGGGATTAGCCATTGTGGGCGGTCTGATTCTCTCACAGGTAGTTACCCTTTATTTGACACCTGTATTCTATACCTACATGGATTCGTACCAGAAATGGATCTATGAACGAGGTCGGGCCAAGCGCGAACTTCTAGGTATTCCGCACAAACATGACTAAAAGCAAAATCCCGGTCCTGAATATTCAGGACCGGGATTTTGCTTTTAGTATTGACCATGATTACCAGTTCATCATCTGTGCAGCTTTCTTCATGTCCGGTGCAAAATGAAGATAGCGGTCCATGTACAGCATCTCCATATTATTCATTATCCTTTCCGGGACATTTGAAAAAACAACCATCCCCCCGCTCTTGTCAGCCTTCTTATGGGTATTGATAAGTACCCCGAGACCGACACTGTCAATTAAAGAAACGTCTCTAAGGTTTATAATTATCCTGCACTCGTCCTCACAGGCCGCATCATAAAGCTTATCTTTGAAAAGATTGGCAGTAACATTGCTTACGCGTCCCTTGATTGCAAAAATGTTGTACTCACCTTTCTGCCGTTTAATAAAATCAAACTTTGCGTCAAAAAACTGATTAACAACAACATCAATACTGCGGGAAGCGTCAGAATTTTGTCCCTCAAA
Source organism: Maridesulfovibrio sp. (assembly GCF_963667685.1). NCBI lineage: Bacteria > Pseudomonadati > Thermodesulfobacteriota > Desulfovibrionia > Desulfovibrionales > Desulfovibrionaceae > Maridesulfovibrio > Maridesulfovibrio sp. The sequence continues at coordinate 1,069,292 of NZ_OY763931.1, forward strand.
CATTTCCTTAAACTTCCGCGCATTGGGCCCTAATCCAATACGTTCAATTTCATCTTTCATGTTAGTCATAAGACGAACAATGCATTATGAGTGCCAACAATTATGGCAAATAATTATAAATTTCCAGAAGTACGTATTTGATTAAAAATAAAACATTCGAAGACAATCTGAACAGGGTGAACTAACCTAACATTTCTAACGCAGATCGAAAGTCAGGACAAAAATTAAGAAATTTATCCATACTCAACATCTTCATATTCTTGTCTATCATTTCGCTAAAATCGCTGAACACAATCATGCCGCCGTATTTATCACAATATTTATGGGCGTGTACCATAACCCCCAGTCCGGAACTATCAATTAAGTCCACATCCTTCATACACATGACTATCCGGCACCCCTCTTCGCAGCAGTGCTCGTATAAACGTTCCCTAATAAGTGGCATTGTCGAATGATTGAAATGACCTTTCGGACAGAGAACGAGGCAGTCTTCCCGTTCCTCTTCAATAAAATCAAAATCGGGAAATGAAAATTCTGATTGATTCATGAAAACTCCCCAAATAGAGATCTGATCGGATTATTATGCCTAATACGAGGATTTAATCCGACACACATTCACGCAGCAGGCAATAATCAGCACTACCCTTGGCAGGCAGCACAACACCCTGCGAACTCTTTCCGTCCACCTTCAATATCACAGGGGCCGGTAATCGCAAATGACTTATATAGTCACCTTTCTCAATGATATGCTGGTCTGCAAACCACTCCCAGTCAATTCGATTCCCTGGTTTATCCAGTACCATCAGATAGTTAATGCCCAGCGTAGTAATATTATGGAAAAAGTGAGATCCTTGCGAAGGCTCAACTTTGAGAGATTCGTTTGAGGTTTCAATAATAGCGGAGACATTTGAAATATCGGGCCATTCAACCGGAATCCCCAGCCAATGGTCAGCCGAACCCCATCGGCCCGGTCCGGCCAAAAGATATTTACGCTTCTGTTTGACCAACTGTCCGTTAATGCGGGAAATCTCCAATGCTATCTGTCTGGTTTTAGAAACATCAAAGCATTCCGGCCTTACAATCAGGATATCTACTATATCATCCTTCTCCGCATTACCAAGGGCATGGGTGGATACGCAGACTGCTTCCTTTAGTTCCTGCTCCGAAATTTCGATACGGTTCAAGTCAGCCCTTGCGCTCATCGGGCGTAACTGTAGCAGGTTGAATTCGGGCTTGCGGCCATCTTCATAGAGATTAATACAAAATTCCATCTCAACCGGACCGCCCATCCCTTTTTCCGCCAGCTTGAGCACGTCGGTCAAAACACCCGGCAGCGGTATAAGCTTATGTTTAAGGACCGGAGCAAAAAGAACCACCTTCGGGCCTGGTATAGCTGCGGTGTCCCTGATCCTACCCTCTTCCGCCAAATAGGTTGATGCCAGCCGGCGAACAGGAAGTGTGTCCTCAAAGTCTGCTATATCCAGCTTTTCAAGGTTGGCATTACCGTGAATATCATAAAGCTCTCCGTTCCCCATACGCAGGGCATAAAATGATGTCTGCGCGTTTTTCAAAGAATCCTGCAAAGTCGGGCATTGGGGAAGTATCTTTGGATACTTGGGGGAAAAGCGGATGCACTGCTCACCATCGACTACGGATTTACCTATTCCCAAGGCAATAGTTGCCACACCATGCTCAGGTTTCATCTTACCGAACGGATAATAGTTGTACGACTGCCCTACACCGGCGATCGCCGGGAAATAATAATCACCATACTGCTGACCGGCCACTTCCTGAATAATAACCGCCATTTTTTCTTCGTCAGTACGCTGGTTTACACGCTGGGAAAAAGATTTCGGAGCCTTATAATATGTAGAAGCCCAGACCAGTTTAATAGCTGAAACCAATTGCTTCAGCCGCTGTTCAATATCAGCATGGTCATTTGGGATCATATAAGTCTGATAAAGTCCTGCATAAGCTTGATACTGTGCATCCTCCAGCAAACTGGAAGACCGGATCGAGAGCGGATATTTAACTTCCTGCAAATAAGCCCAGAGCTGTGCTTCTATCCAGCCGGGAAAAAAAGCTTCACTGAAAATTTCCGTAACCTGTTCATCTTCAAGATCAGTCGTCGCAAGATGTGACAGGTCGTTCATTTCCATGAAGTCGTCAAAACCTGAAGTGCCGATAGTCAGGGTGCGCGGTGCGGTGATAACTATATCGTCATACTTTTCATGCAGCCAGGAATTACGGGCCAGCATGGAACAAATAAAAGCCATGCCGCGAGCTTTACCTCCCAATGATCCGGACCCGATCTTAAGAAAATCAGTATCAGGGTCAAAATCTTTCGGATTAAAGGAGACTATGACACCCTGCTGCCGCTGCATTCGTCGTTCACGAATAAGTGCCAGCAGATGTTTGCGGTGAGATTCCACATCCGGGAAATCATTTTCGCGCAGGGGCCTGATTTCATTTGCAAGTGTGATTTCTGTCCGCGCGTAAAACCAGCGGGAGATATCATTAAGTTTGCAATGCTGCATAAAGATATCCTGCGGAATCTTACGCAGAATCTTCTCCAGTGAATAAAGGCTGGTGGCCCGTGCCACCTCATTGCCATCAAGATCACGAAAAATAAAATCACCGAACCCGAGATGCACCATGACAAACTTGCGGATCTCCGACATCAGTTCCGGTGAATTTTTATCCACAAAACAAGCGGGGATAGCTTCTGCCCGCTCTTTATTCTCCGGTTCATTACTGGTCAGCAGCAGCGGTATATCATCACGGCAGGCCTTGATACTTTTGAGAAATTCAATACCTGAATTGCCATCCAGAATACCCATGCGCGGAAACCGCACATCCGAGATTACACCTAGAATGTAAGGTTCGTATTTCTCAAAGAGAACCATAGCCTCTTCATATGTGCGGGCAACAAGAATCTTTGGCCGCGCCCGCATGGTCAGCAGCCTGTGTTCGGAGTTCAGGCCTTCCTCAATCACAGCCTGTGTCTGACGAACCAACTCTTTGTACAAAATAGGTAGAAATGAAGCCAGATAGCGTGGAGAATCCTCCACAACAATAATAACCCTTATTCCGACCTCTGAAGTATCGTGCTCCACATTAAGCAGGTCTTCGAGGTTCTTTACCATGGCAACCAGCAACTCCGCATCACCGGACCACACAAACTGGCGGTCCGTGCCATCGCAAAAAACTTCCTCAGTCACTGCAAGCTGTTTATGGGCAAGCATTGCAACCGGAATACCGGGAATCTTATCCTTGATACGCCGCCCCATGTCGCAGCAATCCATGTTAGTCAGGTGGGGCATCAAAATTACAAGATCAAAAAAACGCACATCCAGAATTTCAAGGGCCTCATCAATGTTTGAAACCCATGTCAAACGCGGAGGACGACTGAGGTTCAGGCCACGGTATTCGCTGACAATGCGCTCGGATATACGACTGTCTTCTTCCATCACCCATGCATCATAGGGGCTGGAAATCAGAAGGATATCCCTAACCTTAACCTGCATCAGGTCATGGTAGAGGCTGAATTGACGGCTCTGGCCACCCATAAATGTCATCTTGTCTTGCATCTGGTTTCCCACATAAAAAAGGCTGGATAGTGATAATACCACGATCCAACCTTTTTACAACTTCTAAACTATACCTTGATCAAGCATGGCTTGCGCAACTTTCACGAAACCAGCGATATTCGCGCCGTTCACGTAGTTGAACGGGGTTCCATAATGCTCGGCAGTCTCCATGCAGGACTTGTGAATATTGTGCATGATATGCTTGAGGCGCTCATCCACTTCTTCACGGGGCCAGTTGAGACGCATGCTGTTCTGACTCATTTCGAGACCGGAAACGGACACGCCACCGGCGTTAGCGGCCTTACCGGGACCGTAAAGCAGTTTGGCATCGAGAAAAATATCAATACCGTCAGGCATAGTCGGCATGTTGGCACCTTCTGAAACGACCTTTACGCCGTTGGCAACAATATTTGCAGCATCCTTGCCGTTGATTTCATTCTGTGTGGCGGAAGGAAAAGCGCAGTCGGCCTTATGATTCCAAAGCGGGTTATGATCAAGATCCGGGTCTACAGGAGTGTATACGGCTTCGGGATACTTTTCTGCATATTCCTTTACCCTGCCGCGTCGAACGTTTTTGAGCTGCATAATGTACTCAAGCTTCTCACGGTCAACGCCCTTTTCATCATAAATATAACCGGATGAATCAGAGAAAGTAACCGGAGTACAGCCAAGCTCAAGCAGCTTTTCCATGGTGAACTGAGCCACGTTACCGGAACCGGAAACAAGCGCGGTCTTGCCTTCAAGGATCTGCCCCTTGGCGTTAAGCATTTCAGCTGCGAAGTATACCGAACCATATCCGGTTGCTTCCGGTCTGATCAGGCTGCCGCCCCAATTAAGCCCCTTGCCAGTCAGCACTCCGGTAAATTCGTTCCGAACTTTCTTGTACATACCGAATAAGTAGCCGATCTCTCGCGCACCAACGCCGATATCACCGGCAGGAATGTCTGTGTCAGGACCGATGTGCCTTGACAGTTCAAGCATGAAACTCTGACAGAACCGCATGACTTCCATGTCCGACTTGCCTTTGGGATCAAAATCAGAACCACCCTTGCCGCCCCCCATGGGAAGTGAAGTAAGCGCGTTCTTAAAGACCTGTTCAAATGCCAGAAACTTAAGGATGCCGAGGTTTACCGAAGGGTGAAAACGCAATCCGCCCTTATACGGCCCAATGGCACTGTTCATTTCCACGCGAAAACCACGGTTAACATGAACATCACCGTCATCATCAGTCCAAGGGACACGGAACATGATGACCCGTTCCGGCTCAACAATTCTTTCCATAATCCCGGCACTGCGGTATTCGGGATTGCGGTCAAGAACAGGCTTGATCGAGTCTACAACCTCACACACAGCCTGATGGAATTCACGTTCATTGGGGTCCCTGTTTTTGACCAGTTCCAAAATTTCCATGCACAGCCTCCTGATCGGCCTTAAGCAGTTGATATGAATTTAACATCCAAAATAGATTTTCAATTCCTTTATTCCACCACTAACTGACTAAGTCCACACATCTTTTTAAAAAAGAGCAAAAATATTTCATATTTTTTTTGATAAATTTGTAACTTTTGATCAACCAATCAATCGAATTAAACTGGCACTTCAGCACAAATACGTTGACAGTAAGTGACTGCTTACTGTAAGGATTTTTTCATGAACATCAATAAAGCTCTATTCTTCTTTTTTAACTTTTTTAGCTTTACCAGCCCTGTGGTCTGGAGGTGTTCACTCGCGTAAGCGATAGTTGAAAGAGTTTTCTCCCAGGCCGCAGGCAACCAGCCCGCGGCCTTTTTTATTTCCTGCCCCGGGTTCCCGGATACAGCCTGCCCTTTGCTAAAACTCTCTCAAGCCTTGTCGACACAGCTATTTTACAATTTGATCAATCTTAGACATCTGGAGGCTTAAAATGATGTTAGGACTCGGTTCCATTGAGATTGCAGCGGTATTCTGGCTCTGCCTGCTATCTTCACTTGGCTGCGTGGTTTATGGAATCCTTAACTGGAACAACAAAGGTAAACCCGACGCAACCGCATTGAATGTGGAAGTTAAGGGAGAGGGTGAGAAATAATGGTTACTAAAATAGTTATTACATGCATTTATCTCGCCGTAATCTTCTACCTCGGCTTCAAGGGATGGCAATCCACTAAAAAATCCACAGACTATATGCTGGCCGGACGCCAGATGAATCCGTTCATCATGGCCATGTCCTACGGTGCTACTTTTGTTTCCACTTCGGCGATTATCGGCTTTGGCGGTGCTGCCGGATTATTCGGTTTTCCTCTGCTCTGGCTGACCCTTGCTACCATCGTTGTCGGGGTGCTCATCGCCATGGTCTTTTTCGGCAAACGAACCCGGCGCATGGGCTTAGCCCTTGAAAGCCACACCTTCCCGGAACTGCTAGGCCGCCGTTATGACTCCAGATTTATACAGGGGTTTGCCGGTGGAATCATTTTTCTCTTCATCCCTGTTTATGCTGCCGCTGTATTGATCGGTATTTCACGTATGATGGAAATTTCGTTCGGCCTTCCTTACGACACCGCCCTGCTGTTAATCAGCTTTATTCTAGCCGGCTACGTTATCACAGGCGGCATGAAGGCAGTCATGTATACCGATGCATTTCAAGGTCTGATCATGGCAGTCATGATGATCATCCTTATTATCTCCACCTATGCAATGCTTGGAGGGGTAACTGAAGCGCATCAGGCCCTGACCGATATGGTCAACCTCATGCCCGCCAAGCTTCAAAACGGCGGCATGATCGGCTGGACGCAAGGAGCCAAATTCGGAACACCTCTCTGGCTGGTTATCTACACCACCATTGTTTACGGGGTGGGTATCGGAGTTCTGGCCCAACCGCAGCTGGCAGTGCGTTTCATGACAGTTCCTTCCGACCGCGAACTAAACCGTGCGGTACTTTACGGCGGACTTTTCATCCCGCTCATGACCGGAGTTGCCTTCATTACCGGAGCGCTTTCCAACGCGATCTTCTATAAGGAGGTCGGAAAAATATCCATCGCCGTTGCGGGTGGTAACATGGATAAAATCATTCCAATGTTCATTGAACAAATGATGCCTTCATGGTTTTCAGCCCTGTTCCTGCTGGCAATGCTTGCAGCTGGAATGTCTACCCTGTCCTCACAGTATCACGTTGGCGGAACGGCACTGGGCCGTGACTTCTTCGAAAGATTCATTAATGTGCCCGCTGAGAAGTCCGTAAAAATAACCAGAATCGGTGTAGGTATCACCCTGTTGGCTGCAATACTCTGGGCATGGGTCCTGCCGCCGTCCATCATCGCCCGCGCTACAGCTTTCTTTTTCGGGCTATGTGCCGCCTCTTTTCTGCCAATCTATCTTCTGGGGCTGTACTGGAAAGGCATGACCAAGAAGGCCGCGAAAGTCTCCATGGTAGGAGGTTTCAGCGCATCCATGTTCTGGCTGCTTTTCGTGCACGCCAAGGAAGCCGCAGCGATCGGACTCTGTAAAAATCTGACCGGATTGGATACTCTTGTTTCCTCAGCTGCCAAAGGCTCATGGGTCTGGCTGCTTCAGTGGGTTGACCCCAACGTTGTAGCTTTGCCGGTTTCAATGGCCCTGGCAATCGGTGTAGCCATGATCACTCCCAAAATGGCTGAAAAACATTTGGAAAAGTGTTGGATTAATATCTAGAAATCCGAGTTTTAATAAATTATAAGGGGTGTAATCTTTAAGATTACACCCCTTTTTTTATTTGGTATCCATAGATTTGTACTGCTCAAAATATTTAAGGATGTGATTAGATGCAAAACCATGGCAGCGACAACATAAAAATCTGCGGAGATAGAAATTTATTTGAATGCGAAGATTCGGTTTTCTCTCAGGCCGGCTTGGACATAATAGGTAATGATAATATCGTTAAAATCCATCCCAGCGCTAAACTGGGAGCAGTTAACATCGTTCTGCGCGGAGATCATCATCGTGTCTTTGTGGGTCGTGATGTCCAAATGCAATCTGGTCTTTTGCGCCTCATCCATGGCGGCGGACTTATCGCTATTGGAGCAAGGACGGTAATAGTCAATGCAGACTTGATTTCATTTGAAGTTGGCACCAAAATTGTTATTGGTGAGGATTGTCTAGTAAGTTACGGAGTTCAAGCCTGGACCGGGGATGCACACTCACTGGTTGATGCAACTACAGGAAAACGCCTCAACTATGGCCGGGATATAACCATCGCCAACAATGTCTGGATAGGATATCAGGCTCTGCTATTAAAAGGCTCCGCAGTCGGACGAGGTTCAGTGGTCGGAGCAAGAGCAGTTCTCAACAAAGAAGTCCCGCCACAAAGCCTCGCTGCCGGAAACCCGGCTAAGATTATTAAAGACAATGTGACGTGGTCCCCTGATGTCTTCTACGAAAAAGATGCAAATCCCTTGGTAGACGTGGGGGATGTCTGATTTTAGAGCTGAATGGCCGAGTAAAATTTTATAGTCGCACTAAATCAATATTTAATATTTTGCTAACTCCCCAGCCAAGCAATATTGGCTGGAGAGCAGTTATGGTTTAAGAAATGCAGACCTATCTCTTAGGCGGCAAAGTACATGATTCACTACAGCAGGTTCCTTGCAGGAAACCGGTGTAAGTGTAGAATATCCTTTCAAGTTTAGCCCGCTTTTCAGCCGGGAGAGGCTCACGTTTGTAGTCAGCGGTCATCCTTAGCAATTCATCATAGCGGGGTACTGATCTCATGCCGTGGGCAAGAGTTTTCCCGGAAATAGCATCAAGCAGGAAAGCATCCATGGAATCGGATATCACCACGTAAGGAACCGGGCCGCCTTGAAAAAGTTTTCCAGCGCAGACAGCCTCCCGCTCATAGCTTCCCACATCCCCGGCACAGAACATTACCAGCAAAAGCGGTTGTTGTTCCTCATCATAAACAACTAAATCCATGGTGCGACACATTTCTTCCCCGTCAATCTCAAAACAAAGATCAATCTTCGCTTTTAATGACTCTTTGGGGTATCCGAGTTCTTCCACAAATATCTTTGCCAGTGCCTGACGGAATTCCTCGTAAGTGGTTTCATCAATCTCTTCACCACTCAAATAATCTCTCAATGTTCCACCCATACTTACTTCATGCATATTGCCTCCGGCGGGCCTGCCGACGGTCCATCCTAAAATAGAGAGTATATGGACCGCCATATTTATTGTTAATTTATTCTATAATTATATAATCATGTCGGGTTGTTGTGCAAGGGGATAAAAATAAAAAGACCTGCTCTTTTATGCAAAGCGACAAATAGTCAGGGGAAGAAACTAGGAAAAATTTACATTTCTTCCAGATTAACCCCGCTGGTTTCAATACGGAACAACCAAGTGATAATCGCTCCGAGAACTGAGCAGCCAACCAAAAAAATTAGAATCGGCCCTGTCCCGAAATCCTTGAGCAGCACAGGGAATAAAAATGCTGTAGCCACCGCTCCAATTTTCGCGAACGAGGCGGCGAACCCTGCTCCTTTTCCTCTGATTCTTGTCGGGAAGACCTCCCCAGCCAGCAAGTATGTGATGGCATTCGGCCCAAGGTTAGTCATAAAACTGAAAAGCATAAACCCGCTGAAAAGCAAAGTAATGGACATGGCTGAATTTGAATCAACAGTAATAGACATGGAAGCAAGAAAAAGACCTACAGCACAACCGATGAAACCAACAATCTGAAGAGTTATACGTCCGACTTTATCGGCCAAAAACACTGCGGCAATGATCCCGACCAGCAATAGTACATCAATAAACGCAGCGCCCTTGGCAGCGAGCATATCATTATAAATAAGGTCTGCAACATTCCTTGCGTACACCGCTTTAGCCCCGAGAACCGATCCGAGAATCGTCGGAGTAAAAATACCAATGCCATATGTGCCTAAATCCTGCAGAAACCAAGGAACGGAGGCCAGAACAGTTGCCCGGATATTTTTCCCATTAAACAAATCAAGATAGGACCCTTTACTTCCATCTTTTTCACTACGATTGCCGCTTTGCACAGGCGGAGCGATCTTGATCACCTTTGGATAGTGCGGTTCACGTTGCAGCAGCTTACGCAACTCAGCTTCGGCTTCAGCAATACGCCCTTTGGATACCAGCCAATGGCTGCTGTCCGGGATATAGAATCTACCTGCGACAACCAGAACAGCCGGGATAATCGCCGCACCATACATATAACGCCAAGCGGATATATCCGGTGATTTGTACAGAATAAGATAACCGACAGCTGTCCCAACCAGAGCACCAACAGCCTGAAACGCAAAAGCACTTAGCACCAGCCGACCCCGGTCATTACTGGCTATGGACTCTGAAATAACCATATGCGCTGTAGGATAATCGCAACCGAGCGCCAACCCCATACCGAAAAGAAAAGTCACCAGAAATATGTAGCTGGGGCTGAAGACAAGAGCAACCAGACAAGTCACAAAAAGGACCAGCTCTACAATAAACATCTTTTTGCGCCCGTAGTGGTCAGCCAGACCGCCAAGAACTGTTGCACCAATCAGGATACCGAACAGGGTCGCGGCACTTATTGTACCTTTTTCCATAGCACCTAAATTAAACTCGCTAACAATAAGCGGCAATGCCACCCCGGTAATGAATACAACCATCCCCTCGAAAAATTTTCCGGCAGAAGCCAGAAACCATATCCGCCACTGCATTGCTGTCATAGGTGAAGACGGCGCGATAGTACCGTCAGCCCAATACGGGGTCTCGTCTATATAATCCTGAACTGATCTCGCCGCCACATCACCAGACCCATCAACCACTGTCATACGATCATCTCCCCCTATGAGAATTCTCATTATTAACTCCATTAACAAAAGACATCAGGTTTGTCCTTAACTAGGGATAACTACAGAATGAATTTAGTCAGTTCATGGCAGATAAATTACTAGTAAATTGTATATGAAATGAAAGAAGGGAGGGCGACCCGCCTATCAGGTCGTCCCCCCTCTTTATCCTTGAAGCACAACTCCCTGTGAGTAATGCAAACTAAATTACGGTAAAATCTTTATTTAACTTTAGCAAGTTCAGCTAAAAAGGCAAGACCTGTACTCTTTTTTAGAGAGGAATCTGATTAATCCCAGCACCTCAATTGAAAACAATTTTCATTTTCTGCTTGACTGTTTTGCAACTTAAAAGCTAAACGTTACTCGATTTTGATTCTCAATACCACACTTAGAGAAAGTTCATGAGTCGAATTAAGCATTATTTAATCGCTTCAATTGTAACGTTTGGAAAAACTATTCATCTTCACATATGCAGAGAAGAATGATCTTTGCCATGAATCTGGAACTGAGGTTCTTATCGATAGTCAAACAGAGAATTATCTCAATTGGCAAAGCAAAACTTCTAGTGGTGATATTCTGATGGATTTTGCAACTCAGCATAGGGAATGGATCGTCTTTTCATTCTCAGGCCTGGCCCCGCCTTCTTTAATTGAAAATTAATTTCATTTTCTTCTTGACGCATATTTCATACTTGACTAGTCAAGAATTAATTGACATTGATTTTCAACTTCTAAATCACACGCACACCCATAACAGTCATTAGACGGAGACAAACATGACTACAAATATAAATCTTTCAAGGATACTCGAAGGCCGGACTTATTCCGTGCTTGGTTTTGAATGCGAAACTTCAGACTACGCTCTTAAACTCAGGAAGATGGGATTCATCGAAGGAACCGCGATTACCCTCGCCCCCATAAAAATTTCAGATCCCATGATATTTGAAATTCGTGGCAGCCGTTTAGCTCTGCGCAAAGCTGAAGCTGAACAGGTAAAGGTAGTGGAGATATAGCTATGCATAAGATTGAGAGAATTGCCATCGCCGGTGTTCCCAACTGCGGGAAGACAACCCTTTTCAACGCTCTGACTGGGGCACGGCAAAAAGTTGGTAACTGGCCGGGCGTTACAGTTGAAAAAATTGAAGGGATCTTTTCGCTTTCCGGAACAAAGGTTGAACTCGTCGACTTACCCGGTACTTATAACCTGAGCCCCGACACTGAAGACCAGAAAGTAGCTGAACGGGTTATCCGCAGTGGTGAATACGACATGATCGTCAACGTGGTTGATGCTACCAACCTTTCGCGCAACCTTTTCCTGACTATGGATCTTCTTGAACGTACCGACCAGATTGTTATACTGCTGAACATGCTGGATGTTGCCCAAAATGAAGGAATCGACATTCAGGTAGATAAACTCAGCAAAGAACTCGGCGTACCGGTAATTCCTGTTATTGCGGTAGATAAAAAGTCTGTAGCACAGGCAGTGGAAACACTGGCCAAGGAATCACAGAACCTTCCTGTCCACGACACTCACCCCACCCGTCAGGAAGTGATGGATACCGTCGAAAAATACAACTACATCGACTCCATCTACAGTAAAGTTCTCAAAGAGAAGAAGGACCGCAGCCAGAACTTTACCAACAAGGTTGACAACCTCGTGATGAACAAATTCGCGGCTATTCCCGTATTTCTCATCTCCATGTTCTTGACCTTCTGGTTTGCAATCGGCCTCGGCTCCGTTTTCATCGATTTTTTCGACATAATTGCCGGACTGATTTTTATCGATATTCCTGCTGATCTTCTAGCCAAGGTCAATGCGCCCGAATGGATCAGTGTCACACTCGGCGGCATAGGTGCCGGTATCCAGACTGTTGCCACATTCATTCCGGTTGTATTCTTCATGTTCCTTGCACTGGCGATACTCGAAGACTTTGGATACATGGCACGTGTAGCAGTTGTTGCAGACCGCTTCATGCGTAAAATCGGCCTGCCCGGTTCCGCATTCATTCCCATGGTTGTCGGATTCGGCTGCACAGTTCCCGCGGTAATGGCGGCTAGAACCCTGACTTCAAAGCGTGACCGTTTCATGACTATTTTCATGGCCCCGTTTATGTCCTGCGGAGCACGGTTACCTGTATACGCCTTGTTCTGCGTCGCTCTGTTCGGCTCCTATTCCGGACTTGCTGTATTCCTCATCTACCTTTCCGGTCTGGCAATGGCTATTTTCACCGGTTTCCTGCTCAAGAACACTCTTTTCAAAGGCTCATCCTCTCACTTTGTTATGGACCTGCCACTCTACCACATCCCAAGAGCAGGCGCTGTCTTCAAAAGTGCATGGTTGCGCATGAGGGGTTTCGTCAAACGGGCAGGTGTAATCGTTGTGACTGCTGTTTTCGTGCTCTCAATGCTCAACTCCGTGGGTATTGATAACGGACAGCTGAGCTTCGGAAACGAAGACTCCCAGAATTCAGTTCTCTCCATTGCGGGTAAGTCTATCGCTCCTATATTCAAACCGATGGGAATCAAAGAAGAAAACTGGCCTGCATCAGTTGCCCTGTTCACAGGACTATTCGCTAAAGAAGCAATCGTAGGAACAGTTAACTCCCTCTACGCATCGATGGATGAACCAGCGGATGCACCCACTGCCGAAGAAACTGCAGAAGACAGCGGGCTTGATATCAGCGGAACAGTCAACGAAGCAATAGGCACAGTTATTGACGGCCTTGCCGGAGTTGTAACCTCTGTTGACCTGCTTGGCATCGGATTGATCAGCGAAGACAGCGCAACGGTTTCCGAAGAAATCGGAGCAGACGCATCTGTATACCAGCACCTTGCTGCAAACTTCACTGTCTACTCCGCATTCGCATACCTGCTCTTTGTTCTTATGTACTTCCCATGCCTTGCGGTAATCGGTGCAACACGTCAGGAGATGGGCGGATTTTATTCCGCTGTAATGGCAACATACTGCACAGCTTTAGGCTGGGCCGTTGCGACACTGTTCTACCAGATTGCTGAGGGCAAAAATATTATCTACATGGGAATAGCAGTCGCAATCCTTGCTGCAATCTACGGCAGCCTCAAATACCTTGGTAATAAAGAAGTAGAAAACGAACCCCAGTTACGTCCGCTTAACCTGTAAGCACCTTTCACAACTAACCAATATTACTAGCAGAGTCCTCTGATGAGGGCTCTGCTTTTATATTTATGCTGTAATTAAACTATTTCCAATACTATATTTTTTTGTTTAACTAAAAACAAATGTCCGCATTTAGGATACATGCTATAAAGGTGTGTATTATGTATTTATCCAAGATCAGCAACTTCAAACTACTTAGATATTGCACAGAATGAGTATTAAAAAATATTTAATTATTGCCTTCGGTTCTATCTTTATAGTGAGTTTATTGATGGCGGCGATAACAATCCGCACTGCAAACTCACTGCAAACTGAGAACAAACGTGTAGTTTATGCTCAAGAACAGTTGAGGCTGCTGAAGAATATTAAATCAACAACAAACAGGATGCTTAAAGAAGTATCAGATTATATTATACTACAGAGCTTTGATGAATTTAACGAATTCCAAAACGCCCGCAAATCACTGACAAAAACCTTAAATGACCTTCAAACAATAAGCGAAGGAGAACTCCAATACATTACCAGAAATAGATACTCTGAATTTAAAGAAGAAAAAAAAGAGATTCTTGTCTCAAGACAAATCAGGCAGCAAATAAACTTAATAATTAAAAATGCTTCAAAAGTTATCACCGTAGCTCAAAACGGAAACTTAAAAAAAGCAGCCCAAATACTTGAAGAAGAAATAGAACCGCTTCACGACGATAAGCTTCACGATATAATTACCATGCAGATTAAGGATGAGCAGGCTGAAATAGACAGTGTATACTCATCCTTGAGCGAGACGTTTAAAACCTTTCAGATTCAGTTGATTGCAAGCATAGTACTACTGTTGGCCACTGTTTGTTTTGCTACGGTCCTCGCATGGCGTTCTATCTACCGCCCTATTACCGAATTAGTCCATAGTATGAGCCAAATAGGTCAAGGAGATTACTCAGTAGAAATACCACCGAATGATGGAGAAGTAGGCCTTATAGCTAAAAGCCTGCAACAGATGGCGCATGATCTGGAAGAAAAACAATCACAACTTCTACAATCCGCTAAACTTACTTCCATCGGGCAGCTTTCGGCCGGGATTGCTAACGACATGGATCGACCGCTTTCCAATATAAGGCATAATGCCCAAATAATGCGCAGAGAAATTTCTATTCTGGAAAACAGTTACGGCCTGAAAGACAGTATTGACCTGATTGAAAACGACGCCAGCCAAATACGTATCACAATCAATCATCTCAAAAAATTCTCCCGGCAAACCGACTTTACTAAAAAACCGCTGAACGTAAATGAAGTAATCAATTCTTCCTTCACCCTGCTGAACCAACAGCTTAAATCGCATAACATTAAACTGCTGACAGATTTACAAAAGGACCTCCCGCTATTTATGGGTAATGAAAATGATTTAGAACAAGTCTTTTTGAATATCATGACCAATGCATGCAATGCAATCATTGCCCGATACGATCTCTCTAAAGGACAAATTTATATCAGCACGCATTTTAACACTGATGAAAAACTTATTGAAATATGCTTTAAGGACACCGGAACCGGAATATCCCCGGCAGAGCAACCTTTTATATTTGACCCATTCTTCAGCACCCGAGACAAAAATTCTCACTCGGGATTAGGTCTATCTATTGCGTACGGCATCATCGCTCAACATGGCGGAACTATTACTCTTAAAGACACTTCCATGGAAGGAACCGTATTTGAAATCAAACTTCCGGTATCCTGATTTTTAGCAGAATTTCAACGATATCTATTCCTTACTATGCTTCTTTTTGTACCATGCCTGATCTCCATAAAGTTCATCTGCGCAATCCTTGCACATTCCATGACTGAACATAAGACCCGAGTGCTTTTCGAAGTATGATTCAAGATCATTCCAGTAACCGTCGTCGTCCCTGATTTTCTTGCATCTGGCACAAATAGGTAAAAGACCGGATAAAGTCTTCACATCATCAAGAGCCTTTTTCAACTCCGCTATCAACTTCTCTTTTTCGAGGGCAGCGGCTATTTTACCCTCTATATCACTCTCTAATTGAGTATTTAGCTGTATAATCTCAAGCTGACTATTGCGCATTTTATATTGCTGATAAAAGATTACACCAAATGCTAAGAACGAAACAATCCACCCTAACAGCCTGAACCAGAAATGGCTTTTATGACTAACAACCTTCCCCCCAATATCAAGAATCCATACTCCGTTTGGGACAACGATCTTCACGCTGACTGAATTGCTGTCGCTCCAATGGGCTGATTTATAAAAAACCGGATTAACCTCAACATCCGGATCTTCTCCATAAAGGACCATCTTCAACCCCTGCGCCTCAAGAGCCTTAATCTCCTTGGGCATAAAATCGTCAACGAGAACAAGGGCAATAGTAAATCCCCAAAACCGCTCCTCATCTCCAGACCCAACAAAAATAGGCTTGCGGGCAATTACTGCATATTTATCGTTCTGGATAAGCTTCACTGGGCCGACAAAAGTTATTTCCTTACTGTTAACAGTCTTGCGTGCACCATCATCCCTACTTGTGTCGTTGAGCAAATCATGCCCCAGCGCTCCTTCATTGCCCTTCATAGGGTAAATATACTGAACTACACCATCAGGAGCCAATTGAACCGCGCTTACGGCAACACCGGAAGAGAAAATCTGTTTCGCCCAGTCTTCAAATCGATCCATGTCATAGTTATTGTTTTCCAAAAGCGCATAAAGAGTATCTGTTACGAAGATGGCATTTGCCACATTCTGCTGGATATCCTGCGCTACTAAAAGACCGGTACTGGTTAAGGACTGCCGTATAAGTTCATTTTCATGGTCTAAGTCATGCCTAAGGACAGACTCAAGCAGACCACCGCAAATGAGGCTCATTGTAAGGCACACTATCAGCACCAGGTACATGTAAAATTTATTTTCTATTTTCATACAACTTAGGCTTCACGATATTAAAAATATTAATATTACTTAAACAAAGAGCTAAAGAATTTTCAGCAGCTGAATAATAAGAAAGGATATCATGAACACAAACATAAAAAAAGCTCCCCCACCCGAAGGCTTGGGGAGCTTTTTCAAAACCAAAAGTATGAATGATCTTTACGGAACTATACTTCCCACCTTCAAGGCAAAATCAAATACATCGGCAGGCATCAGTCCCAACCCCAGAACCAACATGGACAGTAATGCCGCGCCAGCAAAACTGAACACTGAAGTATCCGGCAGTGGAAGGTCCGCTGCAGCATCCTTTGTATAAGCATGGCGGACCATTCCCAGATAGTAATAAATGGAAATAGCGGTGTTGATCCCTGCAATGATGATCAGCCAGTTATAACCGTGGTTCCAGCCGGAAGAGAAGAGGAAGAGTTTACCCATGAACCCAGCCATAGGCGGCAGACCGACCAGAGCAAAAGAGCCAACAGCCAAAGCAAAAGCAAGGACCGGAGCACGCTTGTGCAAACCATTCAAATCATCAAGCTGAAGGTTGCGCCCATCAACGGAAACGCGGCTGACAACCCAGAAGCAAGTCAGGTTCATGGCCACGTAAGCCAGTGCGTAGAACGAAGCTGCAGCTAATCCTTCAGCAGTGCCTGAGACTAGCCCAATCATGATGTACCCGGCATGGGCCACAGATGAATATCCGAGGATACGCTTCACATCTTTCTGAGCCAGAGCGGCAAGGTTACCAAAAGTCATGGACAAGGCACCAAGCACAGCAATCACTGTAGTAATGTCATAACCGGGCTTGAACATGGCTGCGAGGCGGATCAATATAACCACCGCGCCGAGCTTGGGCAGAGTCGCTACAAATGCAGCAGTTTCATTACTGGCACCCTCATAAACATCCGGACACCAGAAGTGAAACGGGAACAGAGCCAGCTTGTAGAACATACCCAGCAGAAACAGCGCCATTCCGGTAACGGCCATGGGAGCTGCATCAAAGGACCAAGTCTTCTGGACCAATTCGGCAAGGTAAGTGGTATGCATTCCGGCAAGGATGTAGGAAAACCCATACAGAGCCACTGCTGTGGAAACTGCACCGAACATAATGTATTTAATTGCCGCTTCTGCAGCACCCTGCTCCTTGGCCCTCAGCGCGATAATCGCATAGAGAGCGTAGGATGAAAGCTCCAGAGCAAGATACATGGTGATCAGCTCCACTGAAGAAGCGAGCATCATTAGGCCCCACCCACTTATTGCAAGAAAAAGGAAGTAGTCAGACTTATTCTCGCTCTGCAATGTGGGCTGACGGGTTGAGTTAAACACGGTCACACTGAAGCCGATGGCAATGGCAACCTTGAAAAACTGCGAAAGCGGGTCAACCTGATAGGCACCATGGAAAAACAACCCTTCCTGTCCCAACGAAAGCAGAGAAACCGCAATAGGCAGGAGGGAGGCAATAGGAAGCCAGACCCCGACCTTGTGGCGCATTTTCTCGCTTCCCACAGCCTGTACGAACAACAGGGTAATAATAAGGAACATAGAAAGTTCCGGCATGAAAGGATATGGATTCACATTCATTTCAATATCTCCTGTCGCTTACTTTATGATTCCCATAAGGGAATTAAGAGCCACTTCCGCAGGCCGTTCCTTATCAATTGAAACAACCTTCGCGCCTTCTTTAACGTCCTTTTCCAGCTTGACAAGCGATGCATCCATGACCTTGAAGCAAAGTCCCGGTGCAAGACCTATATAAAGGACAAAAACAGCAGGAACGGCAAGATATGTCCATTCCCGAATGCTTAGGTCAGGCCATTGCTTCCATGATGTAGGACGGCCCCAAGCCAGCTTAAGGGAGATACGCAGCATGTATGCAGCCGCAACCATGGCTCCGGGAACCATGAGTGCTCCGATCCACGGATTCTGCTCAAAGGCTCCGATGAAAACAAGGATCTCACCCACAAAACTGTTTGTGCCGGGAAAACCGAAGGAGGAAAGTGCGAACAGTCCCCAAAAGAACATGTACGCAGGCATATATTTACCCAGCCCGAGGTTATCCGTAAGTTCACGGCTATGGCTGCGCTCATAGACAGCACCGATCATCATAAACAGTCCGCCGGTGGTGATTCCGTGGTTCAGCATCTGGAACAGTGCCCCTTCCAGCCCGCGCTGGTTGAAAAGGAATATCCCGAGAGTCACAAATCCCATATGGCCAACGGAGGAATAGGCGATAACTTTTTTAATATCATTCTGCCCCAGAGCCACAATTCCGCCGTATAAAATTCCGGCGATGGATATGGCGATCATAAACGGAGCAAAATACTCACTGGCCGCAGGAGTCAACGGCAGGTTGAAACGCAGAAAGCCGTAAGTTCCCATTTTAAGGAGCACGGAAGCCAGAATGACCGATCCGGCAGTAGGAGCCTGCACGTGAGCAGCAGGTAACCATGTATGGAACGGAAACATCGGGACCTTGATGGCGAACGCCAGAGCGAGAGCCAGAAATGCCCAGAACTGAAAGCTGAAACTGAAATTATGTTCCATGAGTTCCGGAATGGCGAAAGTGCCGCCCGCAACCCTGAAAGCAACAATTGCAACCAGCAGCAATGCCGACCCTGCCAGTGTATACAGAAAGAACTTGAGCGACGCATAACGCTTCTCAGGTCCACCCCAAACAGCAATGAGTAAGTACATGGGAATAAGCATAGCTTCCCAGAAGACGTAGAAAAGGACCAGATCAAGAGCGGTAAAAACTCCAACACATGCTGCGGTCATAAACAGCAGACAGAAATGGAATTCTTTGACCCGTGTCTGGATATAATTCCACGAACAGAGTACGCAGAGAGGCAGTACCGCGATAGTCAGCACCACCATAAGAAAGCTGATGCCATCGGTGCCAAGGTAGTACTCGACACCCCACTGCCTGACCCAATCCATGCGCTCCACAAACTGGAAAGCAGCGGATTCAAGTTTGAACCCTGCAAACAGCGGAAACGAAAGTACTAGTTCTATTATCGACACCACCAGTGAATAAATCCTGATGGTATTGTCACCACGCAGGAAAAATAAACCTGCGGCGGCAAGCAGCGGAAAGAACACCAGAACAGTCAGAACAGGATAAGCGAATTCTTGCATTGTATTCTCTCCCCTTTACCCGAAATACCAGACTAAGCCGTAGACACAAAGTGCTATAAACACTGCCAGTCCGAGGTAATCCTGCAAACGTCCGGTTTGTATTTTAGCACTGGTCCGCCCGATATTACGAACAGTATAGGCTGTGCCGTCCACAACCGTATCAATGCCTTTGCGGTCGAACCATGAGGACCCGGCAGCGGAATTCATCAGCCACTTAAGGCCGATCACCCGGTAAACAGTGGTCCAGATTGAATCTACCCAAGCGATGGGGCGGCAGACCAGAAGCAATCCCATATTACCGATAAAGCGGTAAAGCTTATCAAAGTCGAGGTTGCGTCCGTGGTGCGGAACAATAACCTTCCGCATAATCCAAAAACCGGCCCCAGTGAAAGCAAGCAACATGGCAGCCTGTAACAGATGCCACGGGCTATATGGATGGTATTCAACCGGGAACGGCAACAGTTTATAGAGCATCTGCGGATATACACCCTGCGCAAAGCAGAGGAAAGCTGCTATGCCCATGGCCACATACATATTTTTAGGAATAGTCTTGAGTTTGACGTCCGTTCTTGCCGGCTTGTGCCAGAATGCAAAATACGGAAGTTTAATGCCCACCGAAAGGAATGTACCAACAGCGGCGATCTCAAGCCCTACTGCCAGCAAGGTATGATGAGATTCAGCAGCTCCGGTAATTGTCATGGTCTTGGAGATAAATCCGTTGAAGAACGGCATTCCCGAAATGGAAACCGCTCCTACCAGATACAACAGCATAACCACCGGCATTTTGCCGACCAGCCCGCCAAGGCGGTCAAGATCCGCAGTACCTACGGCGTACATCACGGTTCCGACGCTCATAAAGAGCAAACCTTTATAGAGAATATGTGCGTAAGCATGAGCTACCGCACCATTGAGACACATGGCAGTACCGATACCGATACCAGCGACCATGTACCCGACCTGTGAAACAATGTGGTAGGAAAGAATCCTGCGGGCGTTGTTTTCCATGGACGCGTAAAGCACTCCGTAGACAGCCATAAATGTTCCGGCCACGGCAAGAGCGTAAACTCCCGAAAAACCGCGGGCCAGCACGTAAACAGCTGTTTTGGTAGTGAAGGCACACATGAAAACCGCACCGGGAATTGTTGCTTCAGGATAAGCATCAGGCAGCCATGCATGAAGCGGAACAACGGCAGCGTTAACGCAGAACCCAATCAGGATCAGCCAATCGTAATACTCCATTCCATGCGGGTCCACTGGCAGAAAGGCAAAGGTGCCGATCTCCGAGTAGCGGAGCAGAAGACCGCCGAGCAGGAAAAGACCGCCAAGCATATGGAACAGAAAATATCTGAAACCAGCAGCACTGGATGTCTTGGTACGGTGCAGCCAGACCAGAAAGGTGGATGCCACAGCCATAAGTTCCCAGAAGATAAACAGGGTAAGGTAATCCCCTGCAAATACACAACCGAATGATCCTGCAACATATAGGGCTGCTGCTGCATGATGCGCTTTATCGTCCATATGCAGAGCGTAGATCATGCCGATCAAAGACTGGATGGCAAATACGTTTGCAAAGACCAGAGAAAGCTTGTCCACCCTGCCGAACACCAGGACATTGCCTAAATAAGGAATGACTCCGAAGTTACCTAACGTAGCTGTAAAAACGACCCCAATGGCAATCACTGGCGGGATAAGCAGGAAAAATTTCCATTGTTTTCCCCTGAAAAACGGTAAAGCCAGTGCAAGGGCGATAAAAGCCAGTGCAGGATGGAGGAAACCGTTAATTGTCATTATTTTCTCCTCCTGTTGCATCCCCTTTTTCCTCAGGTCCGATAAGGAAAGGCTGGATGAGCACCTTCATCACAAAAACCATGCCCACAGACACTATCAAAGCGAACAGCTCCCAGAATCCTGGATAAATATCATAGTGATATTCGGCATGATGAGGGTGAATGAAGA
The DNA here is from genome assembly GCF_963667685.1 of Maridesulfovibrio sp. Classification (NCBI taxonomy): domain Bacteria; kingdom Pseudomonadati; phylum Thermodesulfobacteriota; class Desulfovibrionia; order Desulfovibrionales; family Desulfovibrionaceae; genus Maridesulfovibrio; species Maridesulfovibrio sp. Next base: position 1,090,840 of record NZ_OY763931.1, read on the forward strand.
AATTCAATCCCACCAACACCGCAAGGAAGGCCACAAATAGTGTCTTCCAGAACCTCATTTTCTGCGTGCGCTGGGTTTCGAACCAGTTTCCAAGTTTTTCAATCATGGCGGCTCTCCTTAGAATTTACCGAACACGTTAATGAAGTTCAGGAAAGTCTGGGGATAAAGTCCCAGCCAGACCGATATCGCAGCCGTGGTACATAACGGAATAACCATACACAGCGGAGCCTCTTTATATTGTTCGATATTGGCACCTGCTGCCGGGGCTTTAAAAAACGCCCGGTAGACGATGGGACCAAAATATCCGGCATTCAGCAGGGTACTTGCAAGCAAAGCGACCAAAAGTCCCCATTGTCCGATGGATACCGCCCCTTTGACCAGATACCACTTGGTTGCGAATCCACAGACCGGAGGAACCCCGATCATAGAAAGTGAAGCAACTGCAAATGCCCCGAAGGTCCAAGGCATACGCCGCCCAAGTCCATCCATGAGACTGATTTTTTTCAGATGGGTCGCCACATAAATAGATCCGGCTCCGAAGAACAACGTGATCTTTGAAAAGGCGTGGTGGGCGATATGCATCAAGCCCCCCTGCACCGCATCAGGAGTCAACATGGCTACACCGATAATGATGTAAGAAAGCTGGCTGACTGTAGAATATGCGAGTCGGGCCTTAATATCATCCTTGGTCAGGGCGATGAGCGAAGCGGTGATAATGGTAAAGGCCGCAAGGTACGCTGTTGGTAGTCCCAGCCCCAGTTTATCCATGAGGTCCACACCGAAGCCGGAGAGGATCACACGGGAAACCGAGAATACACCGGCCTTAACAACTGCCACAGCGTGCAGAAGAGCGGAAACCGGAGTAGGCGCGACCATTGCGGAAGGCAGCCAGTTGTGAAAAGGCATGAGTGCTGCCTTAGCCAGACCTGCAATATAAAGTACGTAAGTAACTGTCACCAGTGTAGGATCGGCGTCAGGCGGGAAAATCCCCTGCGCAACATCGCCGAGATGGAAATCCAGAGTTCCGCAAAGCACGTAGGTCATAACCATGGCCGGCAGCAGGAACAGCTTGGAAGTACCCATCAGGTAAACCATATATTTACGCGCTCCGCTAAAGCCCTCATCATCTTGATGATGGGCAACCAGCGGATATGTAAACACTGAAATAATTTCATAGAAGAGATAAAGGGTGAATATATTACCCGAGAAAGCCACGCCTACTGCGCCGAAAATGGCTACCGCAAAACAGAAATAATATCTTGTCTGGGCATGCTCATTCAGGCTGCGCATGTAGCCGATATTGTAGCTGGTCGCGAAAACCCAAAGGAATGATGCGATCAGGGCGAAGACAAAAGCCAGCCCGTCAGCTGCGAATGAAACCTTCACTCCCGGAAACAGAGTGAATAAAGTATATTCAATTATCTTACCGTCCAGTACATCGGGAACCATGGAAGCTACCGAAAGAAAAGTCAGGATGCCTGCCCAGATCGAAACAGCCTCGCGGCGGTTGATGTTCTCCCGGAAAAACCAGATCAAGAACGGAGCCACAAAGGTGATGCCAAGCGGAATGAGGACTCGCGCACTGGTAATGAATTCTGTGCTAACTGTCATACGATTACCCTTTCAGCCTTGTTATTGCGTCGGTTTCAACGGTCTTGAACCGCTTTGCCACCACAATGATTATTGCCAGCACAAGGGTCGCTTCAGCAGCGGCCAGTCCCATTACAAAAAGTGCGGCGATCTGCCCCACTGCGCTTCCGGCCTCAGTAAGCTGAGAAGCAGAAACAATGGACAGTCCTGCACCGTTAAGCATCAGCTCTACGGAAATAAGCATACCCACCAGCGATTTACGCCAGACTATGCCGTATAACCCGATAGCAAGCAGCAGGAGCGCCACCAGTTGATACATAAGAAGAGGACTCATTGTGCTTTTCTCCCTTTCTTTTCAAAAGCCAGCAGTACTGCGCCGGCCATGGCAGCCAGCAGAACCACTGAGATCAGCTCAAATGCAACAGGGTAACCTTCAAGCAGACCTTGGCCTATTTCGATCAATGGAACTTCAACCGGAATATCAATTGATACGGGCTGAAATTTAACCAGAATAAATCCGATCAAAAACACCGGAGTAATAAAGCTAAGGGCGGCCAGCGCGGATTTTCCAGGACTGCGGCTTCCGGATTCAACACCGTGATCATCTGCCTGTGTAAGCATGATGGCGAAGAAAATGAGCACACAGACCGCACCCACATAAATGAGTATCTGCATGAAGGCCATGAACGGTGCCGCCATGAGCATATACATTCCGGCCACGCCAAGCAGTGAAGCAATCAGCCCCACCATGGCCCGGACCAGACTGTGCGCGCCCACAGCTATGCACCCGCCGCCGAGAATCAGCAGCGTGTAGACAGCAAAAGCGATTTTAGCGAGCGTTTCCATCATAACTTAAGTCCTTGCCTCTTTTTCAACTGTTTCAGCTTCTGTGCTTTTTGGTGACTCTGCCGATTTTCCCGCAGCAGCTTCGGCCTGCCTGCCAAGTCTGGCCAGCAGGTCCATTTTAAGTTCCTTGCGGTTGGTCACTGTAAGGTACACGTTCGATGAATATCTGAGCGATTTTGCCGGACAGTTTTCAACACATGAACCGCACAGTGAGCACAGTGAGAAGTCGTACAAAAACTTTGCAGGCTCTTTGGGAGCCTTAGGCTTTACGACCTTTTCGCCCCGCTCCTCTGCTTCCTTCATAGCCTGAAGCTCTGCCTCGGTAGGCTTGGGAGCCTTGGATTTGACCACAGTGATGCATTTACTGGGACAAGCGGTAACGCACATCATGCACGAAATACACTTCGGTTTGGCCGGATCTTTAGGCTTTCCTATCAGCTCCAACGGCCCGCGAAATCCTTCAAGTTGCCCGGAAGTTACGGTTTCACGCGGATAGTGGAGAGTCACGTTCTTATCGATAAAGTTTTTACCCGTGACCTTCAGCCCAACTATCAGCGACCAAAGCGAGGTAACATCATCCCATATTTTTTTGATTACGCTCATTCAAATGCCCTCCTACAACTTCATCACAAAAGCAGTAATAAACAGATTCATCAGGGCTAAAGGCATTAACCATTTCCAGTTGATATTCAGAAGTTGGTCAAAGCGTACACGGGGATAAGTCCAGCGAAGCCAGATCATAACCAGCAGAAGAGTATAGACCTTTGCCAGAAACCACCATGAACCATCAAAGAAAGGCCCATGCCAGCCACCGAGGAACAAGGCCGCAGCCACAGAGCAGACAACAATCATGTTGGCGTACTCGGCCAGAAAGAACAGCCCGAACCCCATGCCTGAATACTCAGTATGGAACCCTGCGGTAAGTTCACTTTCAGCTTCTGGCAGATCAAAGGGAGCGCGGTTCGTTTCGCCAAGGGCACTTACAAAATAAATTATGAATGCCAGCGGCTGCACGAATGCATTCCATTGCCATGGCCATCCGCCCTGTCCTTCCACAACTGTGCTCAGGTTCAGGCTCCCGGTCATAAATGCGATAGCCAGAACCGACAGCAGAAGCGGGATTTCATAGGCTACCGACTGGGCAACCGCCCTTGCCGCACCCAAGATGCCCCATTTGTTGTTTGAACCCCAGCCTGCCAGACAGAGGGCGAGGACATTCAGGCCGGCAAAAGCAAGAATGAGCAGCAGGCCGAGGTCCATTTCCATTCCGGTTGCAATGGGTCCGAAAGGAATAGGAAGGAAAAGTAAAAGCACTGGCAGAAAAGACAGTACCGGAGCCATCCAGAAAAGCAGTTTATCCGCACCACTGGGAGTAAACAGCTGTTTTCCGATCAGCTTGACCGCATCAGCCAGCGGTTGCAGCAGCCCCTGCGGTCCAACTTCATAAGGACCGGGCCTGCGCTGAACGAACCCGGCCACCTTACGCTCAAGGTAAACCAGCACCAGCCCGTTCAATCCCACAAAAGCAGCAATTGCCACTAAAGCGATGATTAACTTTATTAATTCAACAGGTATTTGAGACATATAAAGCTCCTGATTACCTATCAATTTCCGGGATTACCATGTCCAGGCTGCCTAAAATGGCAACAGCATCGGCCAGCATTGTCCCCTGCGAACATTCAGCAAACAGCGAAAGATTGGAGAATCCCGGTGCGCGCAGCTTAATCCTGTATGGGACCTTACCGCCGTCACTAACAATGTGTACCCCGATTTTGCCGCGTGCACCTTCGGTACAAAAGTACGCTTCCCCTGCAGGAGCCTTCCATGTCGGCTTGGGAGCTTTCTTGATGATATGTTCACCTTCAGGAAGCTGTTCAAGGGCTTGCTCAATGATATTCAGGCTCTGTTCTATCTCTTCCATGCGCACCATGTAACGGGCCATGGCATCAGCTTCTTTGTAGACCGGAACTTTCCACTCAAAACGGTCATAAACTGAATATGGTTCCGCCGTGCGGGTATCATGTTCAACACCGGCGCCACGGATAATCGGCCCGGTCGCGCCATAGCGGTTGCACATATCCACATCCATGTAACCGATATCTTCAATACGCTTACGCAGGATGATATTATCAGTGACCAGATCCTTATACATGGGCAGCCTGTCCCTAAGACGCTTGATGAATGCTGTGCAGTTGTCCGCAAACCCGTCATCAAGATCATGAACAACGCCGCCAAAACGAAAGTTACTGTATGTAAGTCTCGCTCCTGTAGCCTTCTGCATCATGTCCATCATGATTTCTCTGTCATCAAATGCGTACATGATCGGTGTAAAAGCGCCGAGGTCCAGCAGATAAGCCCCCCACCAGAGCAGGTGAGATGAGATACGGTTCAACTCTGTGAGAATGACTCGGATATACTCTGCCCGTTCGGGGACCTCTATCCCGGCCAGTTTCTCCACTGCACCAACATATGCATGGTTCCATGCAAGCGGATGCAGATAGTCCACACGCCCCATGTTGGGAATGAACTGAACCCAGGTTTTCACCTCGGCCATTTTTTCATGCATGCGGTGCAGATACCCCAGAACAGGCTCGGCACGGACAATGTACTCACCATCCAGTTCAAGGATGACCCGCAGAACACCGTGGGTTGAAGGATGCTGCGGTCCCATGTTCAGTATCATGGTGTGGTCATCAGCACCTTTTTCAAAATGGTTGGTGTAAAAGTCACCTTCAGGAAATGTATTCATATGGATTCCTCCGGCACCGCTTCGTCTTCGTCAAAGAGTGTGAAGCCCTCCCCTTTAAAAATGACCTCTCCGGGGTTTAAAATTTCACGTAAAGGTTTGCGTGCCTTATCTTCTTTCAGAAGCACTCCTGCAGGTGTTTCAGGATCAAGCAATAACGGAAGAAGGTTGGGATGCCCGATAAACTTAACCCCATGAAAATCATGGCACTCGCGTTCATGCCAATCCGCTCCCTGATAAATAGAAGAGATGGAAGGAACTTCCGCTTCATCCCGGCTGACCAACACTCTATGAGCGATACGGCCAGGCTCGAAAAAATGGGCATAGTGATAGGTCACGAGAAAACCTTCAGCAACATCAAGAACATCAATATTTTCTATATGGTATGCCTGACCAAGCATGGCTTCTGCGGCCTGAAGGATATCACCGGGCATAAGGAAAACATTCATGGTTATCCCTGAAGTCTGGGCACTTCCCCTGCCGACCATAAGCGGCGTTACCGGGAGGCTTAACTTTCCATCAAGATTCTGCGCATCCATCATAAGGAACGCTCCTTCTCTAATTCTTCCGGCACGGGCCACCACCGCTTTCCGGTTACCTTTTCCTGAATCTGGAAAAGTCCTTCAAGCAGGGCCTCAGGTCTGGGGGGACATCCGGGAACATACACATCAACCGGAATAAGGTTGTCCACTCCCTCTACGATTCCATACTGCCCCTTGAACTTGAACGGACCGCCCGAAATGGCACAGTTGCCGAGCGCGAGAACCCACTTTGGAGCGGGCATTTGCTCATATAACCGCACAACAGCCGGGGCCATTTTCTTGGTTACCGTCCCGGCAACAATCATAAGATCTGCCTGCCGAGCCGAAGGACGAAAGACTTCTGCTCCAAACCGGGCCATGTCGTACCGAGCCATGCCAACCGCCATCATTTCAATAGCACAACAGGCCAGACCAAAAGTCATGGGCCATAGTGACATGGAACGGCAGATGTTCATGGCGTCTTCGGCAAGTTCGAGACGAACAATCCCGTCCTCGACAAAATGCCCGCCGGGGGTCAGGAGATTTTTCTCGGCCATGTGAAAACTCCTTTTTTCCAAAAATAGATGATTGCAATAGCAAGAACAGAAAGGAAGCCGGCAACCTCAATAAAGTAAAACATTCCTTCGGTGTGAGGGTACCAGACAGAAACCGGGAAGAGATAGAGAACGTCGACATCAAAAGCCAGGAACAACAGAGCATACACATAGTAGCTGATGCCGAACTGGCTCCATGCCCTACCGTGCGGTCTCATCCCGCACTCAAATGCCATGCCCATGTCTCCACCCTTCGCACGAGGGTGAACCAGAGCAGACAAAATTAGCGGTCCACCCGCAAAGAGGAGTCCGCCTATCAAGAACATGAAGATTGCGAACTGAAGCCAAGAAAAAACCATCCTTGCACCTCTCTTACTTTTTAATAATTAGTAACACCGAGTGGACACTAATTATCAATTAATTAATTTGCAAACATTTACCATGAAAATGTCTAAAAAAAATCTGAAAATGATTTTCAAAAAATATCGCACTGGTCCTATCATGTGTCAAGGATACCTAATAAATCTACAGGCAACTAAGTCTGTATAAACGAATTTAGTTCTACAAATCACAAGCACATTAACTTTAATTACAAAGGCTTGAAGCACCAACAGATAAGCAGAATTAATTTTCAGCATAGGAATAACACAAAACACAAATGATTCAAGGCTCTTTTAGCGAAATATATCGACACACATTACAGAATTTATCTTTACAAGCTGAAATAACAGGAAAGATCGCAAACAATATATTTCACAAACCATTCACATTCGTGCATCTAGTATCAATTTGACACAAGTACAATTTTAGACGCTACCGCTTTTAACCTATTGATAAAAAAAGGTGTTTTTGCCTGAATGAAGCAAAAACACCTTAGTATTGAGGACAACTCATGCCCAAAAAGATACACTTAAAAATCTAATCTTTTCTAGAATAAAAGCAAAATTTCCTATGCGGTTGCTCCTTCACTCTGTACATTGCGCTATCAGCTTTTCTTATCAATTCCTCAGCACTGCATCCGTTTTCTGGATAAATACTAATGCCGATTGAAGCCCCTACAGAGCAGCAAACATCGTTGAACTCAAATGGGTCAGTCAAACAACAGATGAATTCATCAGCAACGCGGGCAATACTCTCCCGATCCGAAGGGCGCTCCAATAATACACAAAATTCATCACCGCCAAGCCGGGCAAAAGTATCAGAAGACCGCAAACGGGATTGCAATCTCTCGGCGACCTTGGCAAGAAGCATGTCACCTGCATGATGTCCAAACTGGTCATTAACCTGCTTGAAATCATTAAGATCTATAAAAAGCAGTGCAAGGGACTCATCATAACGTCCGGCGTTGGCAATAGATTTCTCAAGGCGGTCAAAAAAAAGATATCGGTTTGGTATTCCGGTCAGGGCGTCAAGAGTAGCTCTTTTCTGCAAACTAAGCTCACTGAGTTTGCGGTTGGTGATATCCTCAACTACACCCTCAATGTAAAACTCTCCACCTTCTTCAAACAACCTGCAGCTTTCAGAAACCCAGATCAAAGATCCATCCTTACGCCTGAAACGCAATTCATAGTCTTTAAGAGACTTCTCCCTCATCAATTTTTTGAGAAAAGCGATGCGGTCCCCTGCATGTTTATAGAGCTTATCCGTATGTAAATTGGCCAGGGCGTCTTCCGTACTGTCATATCCCAAAAGCCGTGCAAGAGCCGGATTTACTTCTTCAAATTGGCCATCAAAGGTAGACCTGAAAATACCCTCAACTGCACGTTCAAAAATATTGCGGTATTTTTCTTCCGCTGCCCGTAAAGCCTTCTCTGTTTTTATGCGCTGGGCAATCTCATACTCAAGTTGATCTTTCTGCCGTTTCAATTCTAGAAAAACGCTGACTTTACCCTTCAAAGCAGAGGGATCAATTGGCTGTGTAAGAAAATCGACAGCACCGGCCTCATAGCCCATACGCGCATATGCCGGATCTTTATAGATCGCGGTAAGAAAAATGATCGGAACCAATCGGCATTGATCTATCCCTTTGATTAATTTTGCTGTTTCGTAACCGTCAATCCCCGGCATCTGCACATCCAACAGAATCAAAGCAAAATCATTTTCCAAACAGAGATTTACCGCTTCCTCACCATCGGTAGCCATGAATAATTCTGCCCCTTCATTCCTGAGCCATCTTTCCAGAAGAGTCAGGTTCACGGCATTATCATCAACAAGCAAGATCTTTAGGCTGTTTCTCATGTATTACCAGATAATATAAAATTTAATTTAAAAAAACTATAAAGTAAGAAAAGTTCCTTATATAGAAATGAACTATAAGCCCTGCCAGCAGCATTCCGGCAAACATTATTCGAATTATCAATGAAAATACAGAATTTTACGCCGCTCTGCCACAGCACATTCAGATTGATACATCTAAAATATCGAACTAACATAAATTATATATTAGACATATGAAAATCGTTTCCCTATAAACGGATCAAAGAGGAACGAAACATCCTCCTTTAACAGATAAATTTCATTTTCATTCTTTGTTCATCGCAGAACAGACACCCTTTCTTCCAGACGGCAACAGGGAGGTTTGGCGCAACCTGACCCTAACGCCGCAAGCCCCGCTGATGAGGATTTCACCCCCTCATCCAGCGGGGCCTTTCTTTATGTGCCTACCAGATTACAACTCTGTAATCTTTTTTAATGTGCCTTGACTTTCTTCCTGCTGACAGGCCTTCTGCCCTTACCGCAAAAAGGACTCAACCACCCTCTTAAACTGCAAGGGGCAACGCATGATAAAAATCTTTAGCGGCTTGGCGCAAGCTATAGCAAACCACGGTAAAAACAAAAGAGTTCCTGAACTGAATCCCAAAGGGATATTACGCTTTCTTCGATACTCCTGTGTTGGTGGAAGTACTTTTTTATTTGACCTCAGCCTGCTCTATCTCTTCACTGATGGATTCAAATGGTCACCCATCGTTGCAGCAGGTACAGCTTTCTTCATTGCCGTTTCAATCAACTACTCCATAAGCCGTCAACTGGTTTTCAAGGGAACTGCCCGTGAATTCAAACAGGGATATATCGGTTTTCTGCTCATTGCCGGAACCGGTCTGGTTATCGTTACCGGCGGAATGTTTATCATGGTCAATATTTTCAAATGGCAATACATAATATCCAGAATACTCGTTTCTTTTGTTACGGGCATATGGAACTATCTGCTGAACCTGTATGTCAATTTCAAAGTTGCCGGAAAACCGCTTCTATAGCAACAGCTTGCATTCATCAACGTATGGTATTATTTCCCGACTATGAACTTTTTTGAATACCTGCGCTTCAACTACCGCAAATGGCGGTTAAAAAGGAACAGACAGACCGTTGTCATCCGAGGATCATGTAATATGTGTGGGCGCTGCTGTCAGAACATATGTTTACAGGTCGATGGTAAGTGGCTCAAAAAAGAACAACATTTTGGAAAAGCCGTCCGTGAGGATAACTCCCTCGCCCGATTCATCATTTGTGGAAGAACGGAAGAAGGATATCTACAATTCTCATGCACCTGTCTCAAGGAAAACGGAACCTGCAACGATTACGAGAACAGGCCACCGCTTTGCCGTAAATTCCCGGCCCCGTCCATCTTCCTGCAATTAGGAGAACTTCCTCAGGGGTGCGGATTTCGCATGTCGACTGAAGTCGATTTTGAACAAATCCTTCAAGAGGCCGTGGATAATAATGACAGAATAAATTCCGGGCATATTCCGAAATAATAAAAAACGCCAAAACACCCAACTTTTCCATGATTATATAACTCCAACCCATTGATTTTTACTGCATTTAAGCGCATCTTGAAGTAACTACCTATCCGGTAGGCTTTTATTAACATTTTTCGGTTGATCGGAGCCATTATGACTAATGAGATCAAAATAGAATTCGGTGAAGGTCAAAGACTTTCAGCCGTAAGTGATGATTACTGTATAGATGTCGATATTCCCACAAGTGAAGGCGGAAAAAGTTCCGCCCCTGAACCAACCCACCTTTTTCTGGCCTCTCTGGCAACATGTGCAGCGCATTACGCCCGTAAATTCTGTGAATCCAAATCACTCCCCATGGAAGGCCTCGGTTTAAAGCTGAGGTACGGATACAATAAGCAGGGAACTCAAATCAGCAAATTTACATACGAGCTTACAATCCCAGAGGGATTTCCTGAAAAGTATAAAGCCGCCCTTCTCCGTGCACTCGACCTTTGTCCCATCAAAAAGCTTCTTTTAAGCCCCCCGGCGTTCGAAATGGAAATTGTTTAAATCTCATTGCATGAGTAAAAAAGGCGGATAAGGTTTTACCTTATCCGCCTTTTTTATGTGATATTCCCAAGATCATACAATACTGTTCCGAAAATCCTCACTATAACTCTGATCATAGTACAGACTAAAACTAAATGGAGTTACAAATGACAACTAATGAATTTTCTGAACTAACGGTAAACGGAACAATTGTAACTATTGACGGAGTCATCAACTCTGCTGCCCAGATATGGAACCCGCACCCGTCCTTTGAGGGGGTCCAGCTTAAACACCTGGTTACCGGGAAGAATACAGGCGGACAGTTAAGCTGTCATATTGTACGCATTGACCCGGGCTGCACATTGAGAAGTCATGTCCATGACAACCAATGGGAGCTACATGAAATAATTGATGGAAGCGGAGAAGCAACACTGAACAGTGTAACCACAGCTTATCATCCCGGTAAATCGGCGATAATACCCAAAGGGGAACTGCACAGTGTGCAGGCTGGTGAAGAAGGGCTGACTCTTCTTGCCAAATTCTTCCCGGCTTTGATATAAAAATGAGAATATGAAGCCTATCAAACCAAAACTGATCTTCCATGAACCTGACGGGTTACCTGATGTCGCTCTTGTCGAAGCCACCGGCATCGACAATCAATTTCCAAGACATGTACATTCAAGTTACATTTTTACCTTGATCGATAATGGAGAACGCAAGCTTAGCGTAAACTCCACCACCGTCACTATCAAAACCGGGGAGCTGTGCATACTGCCCCCCGGGATCCCTCATAGATGCGAACCTATTTCAACACCTGAATCCGAACTCTACTCTTACCGTGCGCTATGCGTGACAAGTAACCATATGGTAAGACTAACTAATGAAATCTACGGCCGCTATTGCCGGGAACCAGACTTTGATCCGGAAATTGCTTATACAGATTACGACAAAACTTCTTTTGAAGATTTTTTTACATTAATCCATGTTCCCGGAACCGAATTTGCGAGACAAGCTGCACTGAATTCATTTCTGTACCATATCATAGAAAAACACAGCCGGGGCGAGAGATTACCACGTAAAGTAGGGGCGCAACTAGTGGCGTTACAGAGGGTTAAGTCATTCATTGACCAAAATTTCCAAAGACAAATCACATTACCAGAGCTTGCTGAGACAGCATGCCTTAGTCCATTCCATCTGCAGAAAATATTTGTGGATGAATATGGCCGTTCACCGCAAGAATACGTTATTTTCAAAAGGATCAAAGAAGCACAGAGGCTCATAGAGAGCAACACTCCGCTGATTGAGGCCGCACTTAAATCCGGATTTTCTGACCAAAGTCATTTTTCAAAGCACTTCAAAAAGGTAGTAGGTATTTCACCGGGCCGATTCTCCAAGGAGAATATTTAGCTTCGGCAAAGGTCAACCAATAGATTTTATCTATGCAAAATTAGATCAACGCGAAACTGAATAAATAGTGAATATTTTTTCCACAAAGTGTGTTGACTTACATTGCATGAGAGCTATTCTTTTAGAAACGAAACCTCAAAAGGAGCGAATTAATGCTTAAGATAACAGCGAAAGCTAAAGAAGTTCTTGATCAACATTTCGAAGGAAAAGATAAAGAACCTGTACGTATATACGTTGCATCTGCATGCAGTGGTACCAGACTTGCCCTCGGTATCGATTCTGCTAAAGAAGGCGATGAAACAATCACACTCGAAGGATATGACTTCGTAGTCGACAAAGAGCTCCTTGAGCAGGCCAAGCCGATGCAGATCGACCTGACCCCCATGGGAATCGAAATTTCTTCATCCCTCGTATTCGAGGAAGCTCAGGGCAGTTGCGGAAGCTGCTGCGGCGGTTGCGGCTGATTAGCAGTCACAGCAACAGAGAATATGGAAATGAGGAAACCCCGTCTTTATGAAGGCGGGGTTTTCGTTTATCTTTGAAGATATTTCTTTTGAAGCCAACTTGGAAACATCACTTAACTAGTGGACTTAACTTAGTAATCACAAAGCTCAGAACGACTGTCATCAGCATCAGGAGAGTCCCATAAGCCATAGCTAGGCCGATGTCATATTCAAATATTGCGTTAACCATGGCGATAGAAACCGGTTTATTGGCTGCTGTGTAAAGAAACGTCGAGATCGTGTATTCACCGATACTACGCACAAAGACGTACAAAAATCCGGCAAGAAGGCCCGGATATATTATGGGTAAGGCAACTTTCCTGAAAGTCCTGAATCCCGTAGCTCCAAGACTCCGCGAGGCCTCCAGAAGCGTTGAATTCAATCCTTGAAAAGAGATATGTGTAACCCTGACAACAATGGGCAACGACTTTATAAAATACCCAAGCGGCAAAAGCGCATAGGTCCCCACCAAGACAGTATTGAAAGAAAATATTGTAGGAGAGCTGTTGGCTATAATCAGGTTTATGGCGATAGCACTGGCCGGCAGAGCCCATGGCAGGACAACCAGAAACTCGACCAGCCCCCTGAACTTAAGGTTGGTTTTCTCTATTATCCACGATGCCGGAACAGCAACCAACAGACAAACAAAAGCAGCAAGCACAGACATCTCCATACTATTCATGAACGGTCGGAACTTACGAGCTTTCAAAAAGATCGCCTTAAAATTGATCAGTGAGAACTCCTGCGGATAGATACTCACCATCCATGAGCTGGATTCGACAAATGACAAAACAATAATCGTAATGAACGGCAGCAGAATCAGAAAAAGGAGTACAAACTTTATACCGGAAGCAAGATGACGCAGGAACGAACTCTTGATTCTGACAGATTGAAAAGGAACTCCCTTCACAGACCCGACAAAGAGTCGACGTTTCTCGTACCAGCGAAGCAAGGCGAAGAAAACCATGGAGATAACGGTCAGGACAATGACCTGCACCGCTGCCATTTCCATAAAATTGTTAGCTTTTGAAAGCAATATCTGAGTGGTCAGAACCTTGTAGCCCCCACCAATAATACTCGGTGCGGAAAAGGAACCGACCCCGGTCATAAATGTGACTGCGGCAGAAGTGATGATAGCCGGTGCTACACAAGGCAGAATTACAGAGACAAAAACCTTGAACCGCGAAGCTCCCAAAATTCTGGCACTTTCAATTACGGCAAAATCAATCTGCTTGATAGCCAGTGAAACAGTTAGGTAAAAGTATACGTATTGTGTGTAAATATGGACAAAGAGAATCCCTGACAAACCGGAAAAGTTATATGGTATTTCATCAAGCCCCAATAGAAGCTGGAGAGTTTTGGTGACCAACCCGCTTTCGCCATAAAGCTGAACGAAAGCAAAAACTATGATGATCCCCGGCATCATTACCGGAAGCAGCAAAAGCTTATCCAACAGATTGCGATGCGGGCATTCAAAATAATGGACAAGGAAAGCCAATCCGATTCCGACTATACCGCAGAACAGAACAGTGAGAGCCCCTAATACCAGAGTGTTCTGCAAAACAAGCAGACTGCTGGTCGATGTGAAAAAATCAAAATAATTTTCCCAGCCAAAGCCGAACTCCGTACCCAGGCTTTTCTGCAATGTGGTCAGGGCGGGGAATAGAATATATCCCAGCAGCACAAAAAAGAGCGCTCCGATGCCCGCTCCGGGAAAAATGCGGCCTTTTAATTTATTTATACTTAACATCATAAATCCGGCTGAATCCTAACCATCGAGAAGCCTTAGTCCGCTTTCAGGAAAAGTAACCCAGACAGTGTCGCCGGGCTGGAGTTGGGTCGATAAATCAACAGAATTGAGTTCCGCAACCTGCAAGACTTTCTCGCCCAATTGCACTACTGAATCTATCCAGACACCATTCAATTGCCGTTCAATAAGTCTGCCCTCAAATGTATTCGGTTCATTAACAGCATGCGCTGAAAGTTTTATATTTTGCGGACGAACAGAAAGAAGATTCCCAGTCCCGCAAGATGCTGGCAACTTGAGTTCCATGCCGCCCTCAAGACTTGCTACTCCTGTGGAAACAGCAACCTCAAATAAATTGGTATCACCCACAAAGGAAGCTACGAAAACGTTAGCAGGATTATTGTAAATCTCCTGCGGAGTTCCAACCTGTACCACACTTCCTTTGTTGAACACCGCAATGCGGTCCGAAAGGGTCAAGGCTTCGGTCTGGTCATGAGTCACAAATATGGTGGTTATACCCAATCGTTTTTGCAGGGACTTTATCTCGGAACGCATTTTATCGCGTAGCCGGGCATCAAGGTTTGACAGGGGTTCATCCAAAAGCAACACTTCCGGCTCTACCGCTAACGAACGGGCCAAAGCAACGCGCTGCTGCTCCCCACCTGAAAGCTCGTTAATTCCACGCTTCCCAAAACCTGACAAGCCGACCATGTTCATGTAGTAATCAGTAATTTTCTTTTTTTCCGTCGCTGACTTCTTCTGGATATTCAATCCGTACTCAATATTCTGCCTTACTGTCAGATATGGAAAAAGGCTGTAGTTCTGAAAGACCATCCCGACTTTGCGTTTTTCCGGCGGCAAATGGGTAACATCATTACCACCAATAAAAACCGCGCCTGACTGTGGGGTAATAAGTCCCGCAATCAGACGCAGCAATGTTGTTTTTCCGCACCCCGAAGGGCCGAGAAAGGTGAAAAACTCACCTTTGCGTATGGATAGATCAATCTGAGAACAAGCCTTAACGGAGTCAAAAATTTTTCCCACTCCCTCAAGGACAATAAATCCCATTTGATTCTCCTATTTCTTATCCTTGCCGGAATCCTTGATTTCAGAATCCCATTTCTGCATCCATTCAGACTGCTTGACTGCAAGAGCACCCCAGTCAACATCCATAACCTTGAATTTAATCTCACGCATCCATTCCGGCGCTTTTTCTATTGCAGCGGGATGAGTAGGCATGCGGTTGAACTTATTGGCAAGCATGGCCTGAGCTTCGGTTCCACCTGCAAACTCAACGAAAGCCTGAGCCGCTTTGGGGTGTTTAGCACCTTTGATGACTGCGATACCATCGGTAATCACAGGGGAACCGCTTTCTGCATCAATAATTTCTAGAGGCATCTTGTTTTTAATCTTGTTATCAACAACGGAATTAAGAACAGCAAAGCTGAGCGGCGCTTCTTCACGTCCTACAGCCTGAAACTGCAATGAGCCGCTACCGTAATAACGTTTCACGTTACCGTCCATGGCTTTCAGGAATTTCCAGCCGTCAGCAAGCTCTCCCTTTTTTTCAAACTGCTGCAAGAGAGCGGAATATGTCGCGCGGGCAGAGGAAGAAAGAGCATTACGGGATACAATTTTATTGCTGTATTTCTTGTCGGCAAGATCCCACCAGTCTTTGGGAGCATCAGCCTTGCTCATCATCTTGCTGTTGTAGAACATCAGTACGGGAGTCTGGATTGTACCGTACCAGTAACCATCCTTATCCTTGAAAAGCGGATTTATCTTCGCAGCCCATTCAGGAGTTGAAGGAACAAACAGGTCTTCTTTTTTCAGTTCCTGATAAACTGAGGAAGGACCGCCATACATAACGTCGGACTGCGGATTTGCTTTTTCAGCTCTGACCCTGTCAGCAAGCTCACCTTTCAGGTTAATAAATTCAACCTCAACACCGGTCTTAGCTTCAAAAGCATCTGCGACAAGCTCAAGCATTGATTCACCGTGTGTAGAATAAACAACCACTTTTTCTTCAAGCTTTGCATCAGAAGCAATCGCCGCTGCCGGTATAATCATTAGTGCAAGCAAGGCCAGCACGGCCCATTTAATACGGTTACCGATTTTCATTTAATGCCTCCCTCAGGCTGTAAAATTTGGAAATTTCTCAAAACAGTTTGGCGACCGTTAGCAAATACTAATTGCAACGGCTGCAATATCATCATGAGTTTTAAAACGCGGGTAGAGACGGCATCCAAGATCGGTTGCCTCAATACTTCTGATATGATCACGCAATCCCTTAAGGCCGGACTGCAAAAAAAGATCGACCTGCGTACTAAAATCCCTCTCTTCCCATGGATTCTCATTGGGTAGCAGTAAGCCGTCAGTAAAAAGTAAAACGTTTCGGACTCCACTCAAATCCAGTTTGCCGGATTGCAAAAAATCTATGGCTTCAGGCTCTCCGTTGAACACTCCGTAATCAAGATTCATACGGCAACGCACTTTACTTATCTGTTCATGCAAAGCCACACCGATTGGTTCATCTGTTGATTGTCCAACGTCTTTCCACATACTCAATGTCTCAAGGTCCTGATCCGGACACTGGCAAACAAAATCAAAGTCACCATTTTCATAGACACAGACGATTCTACAGTCACCAATCTGCGCCCACTCCATCAGCTCACCACGAATGCGCACAACAGCAGCGCTTGTACTCCAAAGATCATGCTTGTTCTCCAAGTCCACATTACGCTGTGCCATTTCCTTGCGGATGACCATGTTAGCCCGCTTTGCAAGTTCTTCCATCGTCCCATGGTTTTTCCGAAACTCTTCCCCCGCGAGACTTGAGGCCAAAAAACCGCCTGTCCGACCATTTTCGTACGTTTGCGAAGACAAACTTGTAGCCCCGTCAAATACACCAAAAAGATTACCTTCCATCAAAAGATAATCTTCATTCAAGGCCCCTGTGCCATGTTCTATTAGAGACTCAACCTGCATGCATTCTACCCTTATTTTTTTACCACATTGCAGGAATTCAAAACCCATATCAAATAGCTAAAAACAATCAACCTAAGGCGCAATCATCGATCACATCAATAGATAGTGTTGTTCATTTATTAACGAAACACTGTTGACCGCCCTTTCAAACCCGCATATTCCTTGGATATGAAAATCCTTCATCTGTTAAGCCAGATACCCGATGCCACCGGAAGCGGTAAATATGTACAGGAAATGATTCGTCAAAGTAGTATAGCTGGACATGAACCTTTCCTGATAGCTGGCGTCCCCAAAGAATTCTCGCTGGAAGCGACATCCCTCTGCGGAGGCATTGCGCCTGAACATTGCATGTTTGTTCACTTTGAAGACGAAGACCTGAATTTCAAAGTAGTAGGCATGAGCGATGTTATGCCCTACCCCAGTACAGTATGCGCCCATCTAAAGTCGGACGAAATCAGCGCCTACCTTGATAGTTTCGAGAAAGTCATTGCCCGTGCAATAGACAAATTTTCGCCGGACATCATTCATTCCAATCATTTATGGATGGCTACCGCAGCAGCCAGAAGAGTTGCCCCCGAAATACCTCTGGTCGCAACCTGCCACGGAACATGTTTGCGACAGCATTTCCTTTGTCCTAAACTTGGACGCTCTCTTATAGCTGATCTGGCGAAGGTAAATCGGATCATTGCTTTATTCGACCAGCAGAAACAGGAAATAATGAAACTGCTGAATATTTCGGAAGAACGAATCACAACCATTAGCGGGGGCTTCAATCAGCGGTGCTTCTATACCGCTCCGAAAGAACTGGGCAAGGATAAAATTGAAATCATCTACGCAGGGAAATTAAACAGGTCTAAAGGAGTGCCTTGGCTGCTCCGCTCTCTGCGCAATATAAAGGATCTACCCGTCCGCCTGCATCTGGTAGGTAGCGGCAGCGGACCTGAAAAACAACAATGTCTCGACCTCGCTGCTGAATACGGAGATCAGGTTACAGTGCATGGTGTGTTGCCGCACAAGGAACTGGGCGAATTGATGCGCCGCTGCCACATCTTTATCTTGCCGTCATTTTTTGAAGGATTGCCGCTGGTTTTGCTGGAAGCACTGGCGTGCGGATGCAGAATAGTCACAACTGATTTACCGGGGGTGGAAGAACTTTTCCCCAAACCGGACAAGCGAATTGTACGCATGGTGCATCTGCCTGAATTGATGACAATTGATACCCCCCGGCCCGAAGATGAGCCTATATTGGAGCAGAGACTCACGGAAGCACTGACACTAAGTATCGAAGATGCCCTGACCGGACCTCAGCCAGACCCTAAAATGATCGCAGAGTTAACAGCTCCCTACACATGGAGCAATATTTTTAAGAGAATATCCGAGGTTTATGATCAGGCTTTTGGTATGGCGGACCCAAAAAAATAAACCGATCAGATAGGACTGTTGCTGCTCCTCAAGAGACAACTGACCACCAATACCTATAGCAAGCTCCGACAATCAGTACACACTGGCATAACCTGTCTGAGCACGCTGTATATCTGTTTTTTTCCGGTAATTGGCTAAATCATCAGTGTCCAGCAGTTCTTCAAGCGGTTTAATATCTTTTGCCTTAATGACCTCGCGTAATATGGCAACAGCATTCCAAAATTCATCTTTAATTATTTCTTTTTCAGCTTCGGTTTTATTTCTGGTCATCTGAGCCAGTATTTTTTCATACCAACTGTCATCCATATCATGGAGATTATTCTTAAGCATTTTGGCGCATCTGTGTATCAAACTGATATCAACAGGATCTCCATTAAAATAATATACTTCTACCCTACGTTCTTTATCTCTAGCTTCCATGCTGGAATTACTGGAAGACAGCATATCTGATAAAAAATATGTCATGGTTCTAAGATTAAGATTCAAATCAGGATTTTTCATCAGTTTCTGAATATTGATAGCCCTAAGAATTGAATATATGGAATTAACCAATACAATTTCATCATCATTGTATCTGATGTTCTCTTCACCACAAAGACTCACCGGCCTATCAGCATACCCAACAATTAGGGCTTTCTTATAATCATACCCCTTTGGATAAAATCTATTGCTATCATAATGGAACCCACCAATAGCAAATTCAAATGGTTCAATATATCGATAGCTATCGCGAGCACAATTTAAAAATACATCATGTGGGTTTAGAAATAAATGAGCTAAAGAGTCTTCTGCTTCTAGCTCCCAATAATTACAAGTTATATCATTGCCATAATTATTAAATAAATCTAATCTACTTGGGCAGTATAATATTCCAAATGTTCCAAGAGTATTATTACGCAAACCAGGAGTTAAATAATAGACCCAATCTAAACTAGATCCAACCTTATCCTTTGAAAGTTGACTAATATGATCTGCTTCGATGCGATACAATTTAGTATACCCCACCCCGTTATAACTATTATCTTCATCTGCTGAAATCTTAACTTTGTATGCAAAACTATTATTTATAGGAATTAGTTCATATCTCCTACTCAAAATTACGCTATTTCCCTGATACAATATTTGATTTTCACAGTATCCAGCCTGATCGCAAAAGCATACTACTGGGAACAGCATATAAGCAGATATCAACACAAAAAATTCAATAAAAATTATGAATAGACTCATGTCTTCACTACACTGATCTTGAATTTTGGGTAACCCTTATAGCCATCAATCAAATCTTCTACTGCTTTTCGCAATTCATCGTTGGAAATAAACAGATAAACCATACCATTACTATCAGCTTTTAAATGTTTAAAACTCTCAGGCCTAACAATATAATGAGCTGTTTCGGGATATAATGTCCCACTCTGCCATTTTTGTAGTTTTATTGTAAAATAATTATCAGGGTAATTATTTATTATGTCATAGACACTAAGCTTACCACCACTAGACCTCCAGACAAGAAATAAAGAATTGCTTTTAATAATTTTCGGGCTATTTGCTATGTACCACACAGTACCATCGTTATTAGTATCACCTCTTAAAATTATTTCACTTAAGTCATCCTCTTTTCTACCTATATAAGCATTATATCTTATACCATTTACAATCTGTTTATTTGTTTCAGAGATAATCTTATCACTAATCCTATCTCTTTGTTTAGTAGTTGCACTACTGTCTTTAATATATATTACCAATGTAACTAATGCTACGGCTATTGCTAGACACGACAATATATTTGTAAAAGAAAAATCCCAAAATCCCTTTTTCTGCTTATTAAAGCCATGTTGCTCAAAAGATTGAATCTTTAAGCCATTACAGACTTTAACTAATAGACCAATCGTCCCCCTCGAAAGTTCACCCCACCGCATACTAATGTACCTCTAAACTCACAGTAGGAAAATCAAGAGAATATCCATCGTATACTATACCATCAAATGCAGAATAAACGCCTTTATCCCGCACAAGAGGTATGCTCAAAAATTTGCCGTTTATTTTTACCTTATCCCAATCAACCCATTCTTTTTGCAAAGTGTACACTTCACCCGGCTTTTTACTTGCTCTGAACTCCAAATTTGGGAAATGCATAATCAAATAGCCAAGTAGCGTATATCCTGTCTTTTGCGGCATGTTCGATTCAGTACTGACCAGCAACTTCAACCCCTGATTTCGGCTGATAATATCACCGAAATCAGGTCTGCTTGTGGTAAAAATAATAGTACCTTGGGAGCCGTCCTTATATTTAAAACCATACCCGCTGCCAGCGGATTCACTGCCAAAACGGACAGATAATTCTGCTTTGATAGGTTCCTTCGTTTTTTGCAGGTCGGCTTGCAGAGCGAAATTTAATTTAGCGAGCTCTGAATCCTGCTTTGTTACCCAAAAGAAGGACAATGCTATACAAACAGCAACTACCAGCACGGCAATAGAAACCACGTATTGCAGTTTTCCTTTCGAAATTACCGATTCACTGCAATCGTCTCTGAAACATGAGTCCAGCAAAGCCTCTTTTTCTTCAAGCTTCTCCTGCTCAACCTTCATAATAGCTTTCAGAGTCTTCTCATATGAATTTTCCATGGATTCCCCCAGACTAATCATCCAGAATTTTGGTCAACCCCAAAGCCTGCTGCAACTGGGCAAACTCTCCCTGAAACTCTTCTGGGACCGATGAACGCTCACAATTTATAATCGCGGTTAAAATCCTGCGGATAATTTTCGGGTCAGAATTTGCCACAGCTTTAATGGCATCCATAGCCTCGGTAATATCCGCTCCCCTGCGCTCTTTTGCTTTCTCAATCTGATGTTCTAAATCTTTACGTATGCGATCTTTTTCATCGGCAATAGCATTACAGAGGTTTTGTAATTCGTGGACAAAATGGATACACACTTCCTCTGGATCAGATCCCGGATCATTTATCGAATTCATGGCAATTCCGGTAAGTCTTACCAAAGACCGCCGTTCTGCCTGCCCTATATCCTTGCCCTCACACCTTGTTTCAATGAGACGTTCCAACAGATTATGCGACAGGTTCATATCAGCGTCCTCCCGCATTAATGATCATTTCTTTCAGCACCTGTTCCAAATCTCTTTTGGGGACCGGAGCGGGTTCTTCCTGCACGCAGTTTTCGCTTACCCCTGACTCATCAATATATGACCGGATCAACCTTGCTATATCTGCAACTGTCGGAGTAAACACCCCCAACTGGGAAGGTCTCACGTATGCGGATTTTTTCTCGTAATCCTCTTTGAGTTCTTCCTGTACAGATTTGACAGCGACACCAAGTTTACTAAGCAGGAGCCTTTGCCGCTGATCGATGGATTGATCTGACAGCAACTGGTTAACATCGTTAGAGAGCACGTTATTCACATACCGACGATTCAAACCGAACTCATTAAGCACAAGCAGAATAGCGGACTCAACATTCCGCAACCAGAGTTCAATACCAAAAGAATTATGTGAATGATGAACAGGTGTTCCGGATTTTAATGATCTTTCTGCCAATCTGGGCACAAGATATTCATCCTGATAATTGATCTCCATGAAAAAACGATGACGTAAACGAATCAGAATAGAATCCTCGTCAGGCATGTACGCTTCACTATCTTCACTAAGACCGAGAATAAATAAATTTGGAAGCAGCTCGCTTAGCATAACTTTTAAAGCGTTTACCAGAGCCACTTCTTTGGTCGGTTCAGTTTTATGGTCCTTGAGAAAACCGTTCAACCGTTCACCGGCCTGCTTGAAAGTTGTTGCCTGATACCAATTTATACCCAGTGAACGAGCTATCTGCTGCTCTTCAAGAATGCTGAAGCCTTCTTCTTTCTGAAGCTGGATACTCGCGCCCACAACACGTTGAACAAGAATATGTTCCGGTGATTGTTGTGCTGTATAGTCCATCATGCGCCCCTTTCCTGAGATTGACTTTGCCGATGTTGATTGTATTCCTTAAGACTTATTCCGAACCGCGCGAGAGTATCGCTTATAACCTCTGGTTGATTTGAACTTTCCGCCGCATTTAATCCAAGCATTGAGAGTTCTCCTTCCAACCGCGACAGATGCAGAAGTACACTGTCCACAATAGGCTCCAGCTTCCTGATCCGCTCTACTTGAAACCTTGACCGGATAGAATGCTCCAGCTGTTCTTCCCCGTACATCTGCTGCAAAGACTCAAGCTGCTGTGCATCCGAGATGCTGGAAAAATTTTTTTCAAGCATCCGCTCATGCTGTCCGACAATTCTCCCCAAAAGGCGATAGTCATATTTTTCAGCACCGCTGATCTCAGCCAGCAACTTTTTAGAAATCCTGGGTAATACTACACCACGTAACACTGCCAGCGCCGCTTCCCGTATATGTTCAATATCAGTTCTCACCAGGCTACTCCTTGAAATACGCTTCCAGACAGTGACGCATCAAAACCAGCTTATCATGAACTGTCTGTTCATCAGCTCCGGCAGCCTTGTAATATTTACGCAGCCGGCATTCATACGCATCAAAATCACATGCTTTTTCAAACCCATACTTATTCATAAACTTTCCAAGAACCAACGCATCGTCTTCATTATTGCCTTGTACGTAGCGTAGAACTCCTTTCCATCCTGAAAGGCTGGCGTGATAGAGATACTCTCCATACAGCATTGCACCGAGATACTGCTCATGCGGAATGACAATCCTATGCGCATCAACACTGACATGCTCCATAGCCAGAATAATTTCCGTGACTTTCTCCTTCAAACCGGAAATCGCCTTTGCGAACACCTTCTTATCCATTTCTCCTTCGAGTCTTTTAAGAACGATGGGCCGGACTTTGTCTGGAATTATGATCTCGCAGTATAGGAATATCAGCTGCTCTTTAAGATCATCCTGATAGCTGCTATCCGCCATAGCCTTCCTCCTTACCTATCTCGAAGGCATCCATTTTCTCGTGATCATCTGCCGCTACAGTATAACCTGCGGGCAATTCGCCTTCCTTCGGCGCGCGGATCTTACCGTTTTCCTGTATCGTAAGTGAAGAATCTGGTTCAAGGTCATCTTTGCTGCTGCATGTGCTTTTTTGCTCTTCTTCACATTTGAAACCGAAATAACGCTGATTATGATGCTTCAGAATTTTCTGGCATTCTTCCTTTTGGTCCTCGCTCAATTTATTTACTTCAACATCCCGGGTTCGTTTACAGCGCGGGCAATACTCAGCGTCTTCCTTCAGAGGCATGCCGCAAAAGGAGCATTCCTTAATACAAAGCTGAGCATGATCCTGATCACTAGTACAAAAGAAACGTTCATGAGGTTTGCCAAGCTCTTGTTTCATTCGTGCAGCTTCTTCTTTTGAATCATATATGTAACCAGTGCTTCCCTCGCCACGCTGCACAAAATGGGGAATTTCATCGTCATTAGGATTATGGTACGGGCAAACCGGCAGCAGGAGCGAATCACATTTGGGACAACGTCCCTGAGGCGTTGTTGAGCTGAGGTATATGCTCAATGCCTCAGAGACATTTTCATCGCTAACTTCCTCATATACATTACCGAATGTGATTTTAAACGGATGCTCTACTCCGGTTTCCAAACACCCCGGACAAGGGAAGTGCGGTATAACCTCTTCTGAACGAGAAACACGAGCAAAAGGACGTTTCCCTGCTGCATATTCCTGCAAACACAGCTTGCAATAGTTGGATTCGATGGAAATGAGCTGGTTATGGTCATTGCAATACCACCAGCGAGTCTTCATGCGTTTCTTGCAGGTAGGACAGAATATCCGTTCTTTGCCGGACTTGATGTCGGCATGCTCATGCAGAAAATCTTCGGGACATTCCGGATTTCCGCAGCGGCTTAAGATAGGTCTATTGCATTCAGGACAAACAAGAACTGTCCGTGAAAGGTGAGTTATATCGTAATCACAATTAGGATTACCGCAGGTAATATGCTGCTCAACCTGCGAATCCATCACGATTTCAGGGAATTTCACATATTCTTTATGAATATGTGAAAGAGCTCTGTTTTTACCCTGTTTACAATAGGCAGCGTAGTAATAGCTGATATCTTTTAGGTTGAAAGGAGGATGGTTCATAGATAAATGCCGGACAACTATCCGCCCCGGCTCATGATCTCCCAGTGCACTCATTGAATATGTTTCAAGGCTGGTACTGGTCGCATCCATGTTGTTGCTGATGCAATCTTTAAAACGACGGTAGAAAACCCCAGAATCCTGTTCAGATGAACCGGGGCCGAAATCCGGAAAAAGGGCATAGACCATTTTCTGAGCGCTCATGTTTATTGCCGAGTTATCAACAAAATGATCATGACGGGCACGCCCCAATTCCGCTTTAAGCTCTTCAAAATCAATATACTTGCATGGATCAAAAACATCCCCGCCATTCTGCGCATTCCAGCTATTGCGGGATTTATTCTTAAGTTCCTTAATTATCTCAACAACTACGGACTTAGCCTGATCGTAAATTTCATTACCGCTCAGCTTCTGGTCCTGCAAGGCAGCTTGCAGCTTGAGCACAAATTCAGGCACAGCTTCCTGTAATCTTGGTTTTACATAATCCCAGCTACGCTGATAATATTCAGCGTTAGCCAGAGTGCGAACGACAAGTGAACGGCGCCCTTCCCCACCTAGAACTGCCTTCTCCATAGCCCGCTTGGAGCTCGACTCCAGCAAATTTGTATCAGCCGGTTCACCTAAAAATGTTTTTTCAGTTTTAAGGATTAATTCCTTCAATCCATCGTTCAGTTTACTGAGTCTATCAGCGGCAAATATGTATACACGAAGCTTGGAGATGTGTTCTCTATAAGTATGCGAAAGCTGATGAAAGAAGCGCCCAGCCCAATGGCTTAAAGCCCCTTCACGGTCACTCCTTGGGACTGAACCAATGAATTGTTCCAGCTCCGCAAAAATATTCTCCTGCAATCCTCCGGACCCTAAAAGGAATTCTGCTGCGGACTCCCGGTGCTTCCTGGCAGCATTCCTATATCGTCCAATAATCACGTCCAAACTACTGCTGAATTTGCGTGCAGACTTAAGCTGGCAATATGGCTGACTGATTGCATCAAGCAGTGGCTGAATTTCTTCATCAATTTTGTCTATAAGCACTGGTATTGTTCTCGGGGAACGAAACTCCGCACCTTCCTCCCCTAGCATATTATCCGGTAAACGATGAGGTTTAGTAGGCATTTCGCCCTTGTTTTCAAGGTTTGGCTCAAGTAATGCTTTTACATACTGCTCAATATGCTGGCGTACAGATTCTACTGGAATGTCTACAAATGATGGCCCCATAGCCTGTCCGGCATGAATAATAAAAGGATTGGTAAATACGACAGATTTATTCAACGCTTCATTAGTAATTTTATCTATTTTCTTTTCAAGTCCTTCTGCGCTGATCTCGCTTTCCTGACTGAGGGCCTCAATAGCTACGCTGTCTTTTCCTCCCAGATAGACACCGTCCAGCCCTTCAGAGTAGATTTCAAGAATGGCTCTGTTCGCCCAGTATTCGTTTAAATTTGAGACCGACGGCAGGAGAAAAGTCACATTCCCCATGGTATTGAAAAAGCTTTTCTCGGCGACCTGATCCATAGCCGTTCCGCCGGACTGATTGCTGACATTGGTCAAAGCGGAAGACTGGGTTTGGTTCAGATAAGAATTGCCTACCTCAAGATAAATTGATTCAGCGATGAGTTCGGCCATTGTCTGGGGGCTGGAAGCCATTCTATCCGGCCCAAGGGTGGAGTCATGAAGAAAGATATGGTCAAATGGGGAATCTTTAAGAATCTGCCCTTTTATAGGCCTGCCGTTGGGATAGTTAGCCCTGAACTCCTGAGTCTGACCCATGAATGCTGTCATCTCTTTAAGCATGGCGTAAGTATTGGAAAACAGACGTCCTTGAATATCATGCTCACTGTAAATACCGGGCAGAAGCAGCATACCCACGATTCGCATATCGGGGTTCAACGACCTCATGAAATATGCGGTATCCAACAGCAGTCCGGACCCGGTCCCTCCGGAAATGGAGCTGACTATATAAACGACGACTTCCGAATTAATCTGTCTATTATCGCTGGCTGAATCCCCCTGAAGACTTTTGAGCTTGCTTTCAAGGCGCTGCTGGATAACCTGATCCTGCTCATAATATCCCATACGTCCCAGCGGGCGCCACTGCGCAGCTCCGGCTCGATGGGCCCCCATACGGATAAAATTGTTGTCCATATCAGGATACCAACTCTCATAAAAATGGCGGTTAACCGGCTCATTGAGTGTCTTAAGGCGATTAAAAATAGGGGAAGAACTGATAGCCGCACTTTCGCTGGTATCCAGAAGAATTTCCTGCGGAATATTTTCACGAGTGCTGGTGCGCACTGGAGCCGGATCAAAATCAAGGCTGAGTAACTTGACATAGGGTTGGAAAGCAGTTTCATCATAACCTTCCTCAAAAAGCCTGCGCTTTATCTGGATCAGGGTTTCTTTGCCTGTTCCGCCAAGACCTACAACCAGCGTCTTATTAATTGGATTCAGCAGTTTCTTCGTTTTCATTGCCTTCATTCTCCCCTAGAATTTCATGTGATTAATAATTAGCGCAGATCCAGATTGATATAGTGGTAATGACAGCAAAAATCGTAGGGTAAGTGAGCATCGCCTTATGACTTTGCTTCAGGATTTTAGCTGTCTCTTTTTCATATTCACTGTGAAGGCTCTTCAGGCGTTTATTTTTGAGCACAAGCCATGTCAGGCCAAAAACAACTATCCCACTGATCACAGACAGAACTTTCAAAACATGCGAAAAATCGCTTCCAAAAACCCTTGTGACGAAATCGAAAATCACCTTCAGTAATTCATCCATAGAATCACCCTCCATATCCCTTCTAGTTATTCAGCACAAAATTCTTAACCACAAAGAAGATCCCGCCAAGCACCAGCAGAACAATGAGCATCTTTCCCAGAGGCGAGGATTTTCTCTTCTCGGAAAGTTCATAAACATATGCAGGCGAAACACCATGCTCTTTTAAATCTTCAGCCATAATCAGCAGATGAGTATTCGCACCTGATCTAATCCGCCTCTCTGCTAATTGCATCGAAACGACTGCGCTTCCACCTTTGGTAAGTTGAACAGGTTCAATATTGATTAATTCCGATGTAATCTCATTCCATCCCGATAGAGGCCCTGACTTTCCAGCAGACTGCTGCTGAGCCTGAATCAACCTGATGCCGTCCACAGTCACCGGCAGCTCTCCACGGTTAGCCACAGTAAGCTCCAACTGATATTCCTCACCTGAACGGTCTGGAACGAGCTTTACATTTTCAATCATTGCGTAAGCAGGAAGATTCTTTGAGATGGCTACGGAATTACCTTTCGCCCCGCTTGTTGTCTGGGCATAAATTTCACCTTCATATGATCCGGACGACAGCACTGGAAGGCTCACTTCAAAAAAATAATCGCTATAACTGCTGTCCGAAGGAGAAAGGACAACTGAACGATAATTACTTTCAGCTAAGCGGTTGGTAAACACTTCATCCCGTATGGCTTTCTCTCCAGAAACACGGAACAGATTCATGCGCAAACTATCCAATTCCAGTTCACTGCGAGAGTTGCTGGTCAATTTGGTTTTGATGATAAACCTGTCACGCTCCCGAGAAAAATCGACCTCGGTATTACGCATAAGAATGGTCGGCTCAAGTCTGCGCTGAACCTTTTTTTCGCGGCCGAACACACCATTCGCAGTCTCAGCCCGAACCGTAATATCGATCGGCCCTTCAGGAATGCGTTCATTCAAGCTAAGTACATACCTTGAAAAATTCTCATCGCTCCCGCCGGCTTTGATGATGAAATCATCTTTAAGGACTTCAAGACCTGCGAACTTCACCGGGCTCCGGTCTCCTGAAGGATGGCTGAGAATCTCCCATGAAATTGTTTTCAACTGCTGGTCCGAACATGAATCATTAGCCAACAGGACTGGTATATTTATTTTATCCAGAGTACTGTGCGGGGCCGGAGTCTCGATATCCACAACTTCAATAGCCGGTCGTATTTGTTCGCGGATCGTACTTCCTATGAGATCCGCATTCACATATTCCCCACAATGAAAAACAAAGGCCTGCAGGTAATCCCTAAAATAATCCTGAACGTTGATTTCCTGCTGCTGTACATTCCTGTAGTCCGGCAGGCTGACCAGCAAGACCTTGGTCTTGCTCTTCACGCGGCTTCTGTGTCCGGCAAAAGCGCAATTCTTAAAATATTCTTCCAATCCGGGAAGGCCTGAGTCATCCAATCCATCAGTGAAAAGGATATAAATATACTGACTGTAGGCTCCTCCCTCCTGCAAAAGCCTGTCCCCAGATATATCCATATCTTTCAAGACTTCGGCGAAAGATGTCTTTTGTATAGAGTTCTTCATGAACCTGGACCTTTCGGCGCCGCTCATTCTACCTTTCTGCAGCATTACAGCTTTTCGTAGGACTTCCGGCCTCATCTCTTTAAAACGATTGGATTGCGGCACAACTGAGGCGACTTTGCTGTAAAAGCCTTTCAATTCGAAGTAGTCATTCGGGCCGATAATTCGTTCGTCGCGACAGAGAAGAACTTCAAAGAGCTCTCCCATTGCCTGCATGAGGCTAATTTTATGTCCATTCTTTATGGAAACAACGTTGTTGCGCTTTTGATCCATGGACCCGGAGACATCCAGATAGACAACTACTGCTTTACGGCATGCATCGACATCACTGTTCGCTTGAGCAACAGCATTCACGCTGATAAACAAGCTCAGAATCCCAATGAGTATGACTGCTAACTTGTGCATAAATTCCTCCGTGAGCAGATGGTCTCTGATTTAACAACTTCAATAAAGTATTTCTGGTATCGATTTTTGATTATTAAAAAAACACATTGGTTCATTCATGCTCGGCTTCGCAGCCAAGACGCGCCACTTGAAAGCTTAAGCGGTAAACTGAAGGCTGAGCCCCAACTATACGTTTGAAAACACAGCTGAAATGACTTTCGTATGGATAACCAACCATATCAGAGATCTCTTTGACTGGAATTGAAGTCTCACGGAGTAGTTCACATGCCCTATCCAGGCGCACAAGTATCAAATACTCCTTCATAGTAAAACGGGTCTCTCTCCAGAACTTGCTACGCAAGGTATTGTAACTACATCCGATATCATCAGCGATACTCTTTACCGACATATCTGACGAATAATTCTGCTGAATGCAATTGATGGCGGCAGCCACTTGCGGGCTGCAATCATTAACCGGAATGGAAAAATTAGCAGGCAAAGACAAAACACCCTCCCACAAGTGCAATTAACCACATCACCTTAACAATTCATCCTATAAAAATATGCATTTGATTTTTTGATATATATTTTTAACGATTTTAACAACAGATTAATCTATTTTATAAACCACAAGATTTATACTGGTATCTATGACCAATCAACTGGTTTTCATTCTTTCTAGATTCCGTGGGACACATAGACAAAATGCAGAAGACGGATATCTCTGTTCTAAGCTCCGAAGGAGCAAAGCTTAGCCTTAAAAGCAAGGGCCTGACCGTGTTGAACATTAGCGATGGCAGCAATATTGAGCTCGCCCCTGTGCTTAATGAAAAACAGGCAGGCGCCGGCGGACGGGCCTACACCCTGAACTACTCCGTAAAAGATAACGGGGAATATGATGCTAACAACAACCTCGGGAAAATAACTGACCCGGTTGTTCCCGGAATAACTTCAAGCGGTAGCGATACCGGATGTGTACTTAATCCTCATGCTGATGTTTCTTACGAACTGGTAGCGCTGGTGATGGTTGCGCTGTTAGGTATCTGCCTGCGCATGCGGAGAAGACATACAAAGTAAGGTTAATTTTTGATTCATAAATAAATAAAGGGGATTACACAATGAGCTTGTGTAATCCCCTTTATCTATGAGGCATAGTATCTGAGACAAAAACAAAGTAAATATCAAATGTAATCAACAAATCAACTATACATAACCCTTATATTTCATATCCTGCTCCAAAACATGCCGTAATATCCAATTGAAAACAAACTTATCAACACGGTCTACATTTATTGGTATTCCGTTATATAATTTAAATATGATCTTTTCTACTGCTGAAAGAATATTCTTATGTTCTACAGCATGCTCTTGAAAATACGGATAACCATTTTCTTCAATCATATTCTCTTCAACTGCAAAATGCATATGGCAATAATCAAGCAACTCTCTTACAACCATTAAATATTTAACATCAGATTTATCACTAGACTCAACACATCTTGTTAAAATATCGAATAAAACCTTATGGTGATTATCTAAGATATCATTGCCTACCGAACATTTTATATCCCAAATACAATTATCAAGCAGCACAGTTACTCCTTGGGTTTATCTTTTACTTCAGCATAATAACCAATTTTTGTTTTTGGTGATAAATATTTTAACTGATCAGCAGTCAAATCTTTCGGTGCCAGAACCCTTTCAACTTTTGAATCAATGTCTGTGCCGAGCTTAATAATCATTGCTTCATTCTTCGGAACGTTCAAATCACATAACACAACTTCAGGCAGCAAGGGATTTTCACCAATGCTGACAACCATTGCAATTTCTCCGGAATCGAGTTCACAAATTGAACCCGGCGGATATACACCCAGCATTCTAATAAAATGGCCAAGCACGTTATTATCAAACATCCCACTATAAACTTTGTACATATAGGCAAGCGCCTTGTGGGGAGTTAAGCTTTTATTTACATCTCTATTATTGATTAGATTGTCATAAACATTAACAACAGTAACAATCTTTGCAATAACTGACTTTGAGTTATAATCTACGCTTGAAGGATAACTGCCTTTACCATTAATAACATGATGATGATAAATAGCCTTCATAACATCACGATGAACATCTTTTAATGTCGATAAAATTTCTACGCCGTAAAATGTATGCATTTTTATAAGCTCCAGTTCTGCTTTTGTCTTTGAACCAGACTTATATAAGACTTTTTTAGGAATCTTTGATTTACCTATATCATGCATTAAGGCTCCAAGAGAAAGATTCCGCATATCAACAGCATCAATGCCAAGCTCACTACCCAGCATACAAGAAAGGATAGCAACATTAAGTGAATGGTAATACAAAGCTGTATCATCACTAGAGGACAAATTTATTAGATTCAGAGTAGTTTCAGCATCACTAAGAAAAAAATCAGCGAATTCATTAGCCATCTGCTCCGCTTCCTCACAAAAAGAAATCTGACCTTTCAAAATGCCTTGCATTATTTGGTCTGCCTTTTCAGCCGAAGCAATAAATTTTTTCTCAGTCTTTATGAATGCTTCTTTTCTTTTCCGCAAAGCAATCGACCGCTCTTTCTTGATCTTAGTACTTTGTTCCCCGGAAGTTTTTGGAACATTTGATGTACTATCTTCGATCAACGGCTCTGCAGAACTTAGCGCAGCATCATAATAAACATATTCACAACCGATACCCTGAATATCATATATTTCGTTATTACTTTTTATTTTAAAGTTTGACCTGAAAAATGGATGTTTAAACCACGGAATATCCTTAAGATAAATATGAAGGCCGACTTTCAGCCTTTTTACTGATATTTTCTTAAGCATTCTCTATGCCCCCAGAGGCAATCTTTTCTTCAATAAGCACAGGTTCTGTAATATCTAGAATATCTTTCGCATGTCTGTGAATATAATCAAGATTACTGTCACTTAACACTTGTCCTATTTTAGCAATCAACACTTTCTTACCATTCATATTACCATACAAATCCTGAGCCATGACCATGCCTTTCTGTAATCCTAGTGGATAAATCTCTCTTTTGAAGATAGCGGCATCGCCCAGAGACTTGATAAAGGTATCCAACAGTTCTTCATCATACCACCCGGTTCGGCTTTTCATAATGAAAAGACATTCACCCGTACTTTTACCTTTTTCTGTTAGGCAATAATAATCAAACAAAATGCGGAGCAATCTTGATGCATAGGGAATTGAAGCACCTTTAACATCGTCCTTAGGGTACCCTTTACCGTTATACCGCTTATTGATATATAAAATTTTTTTGAAGGAACTAGAATCTATATTTGAGAGTAGAGCACTATCATTATCTATAATCTTTTCTATCTGCCCAACTAATGTAGCAACAGTCTTCTTATGTCTATGCTCAACAGACATCAAATCATCAACTAAATCATCATCAATGGAAGTTACAGTAATTAAATACAATGCAAAAAGATCATATATATAATCAACATTACAATCTAGATATGGCTTAATTTTAGATAAACATTCTCCAACTTTAGTATAGCACCTATACATCAAAACATTTTTTGTTGAATATGCTTCTAAAACTGCATGTACAACTCTAAAATTAATTTTTTTTTCTTCTTCTAATCTTACATTCTCATCTATAACAGAATCAATTGCTTCCAATATATTTTTTTTACTGCATGGCTTTGTTAAAATATTACTAACACAACTATAACTAAAACATTCTTTTAAATTCTGATCATCAAACTTAGCTAATAAAATTAGTACAGATTTTCTAGGAATATCAAAGCAATCCAGACTTTTTAATAAGTTATCAACATCATCGAACTCTGAGCCTTCAACAATCACAACGGAATATGGGCGCTGCCGTAAGCAAGACTCAACTTCGCCCGGATCTGCGTTGCTCAGAGTTACCGTAAACTTGCTTTTCACTAAGTCTGACAGCGCATTAGCAACAGTACGGTTATTTGAAATGATTAACAAACCACCCTCCATTCAGAATTAGATACACAACAAAATAACTTTTATTATCTTATCTCTAAGCCTTTTTTTTTTGCAACTATTATTTTTATCTATCGATAATTTCTAAATAATATCATAAAATAAAGGGTTAACCCATATTATGGGTTAACCCTTTTTACAAAACAAAACCAATATTAATCGCTATCAGATTTACTCAAATTCAGCTGTGCAGATGCCTGCCCCTCACGCGCAACATTCATCCGAGAACATACTGCATTATGCCAATATAATTAAAATTGGATTAGAAATACAAATCACGTTCTCCATGCTCAATGCGACTGAGCCTGTCGGAAACACTATCCCTGAGTTGCGTAGAAATACGATCCAATTCGCTTTCTATAAAAGTGCAACCTTTTGTCCTTGTCTCAGAGTGCGCATAATCCAGCAGATATTCCTTGAAAGTCAGCAGGGCATTAGGATGACAGAATTTTTGGATAAATCCTTTTTTAGCCAGATTCATGAAATCCTCTCCAGTTCTACCTGCACGATAACAGGCAGTGCACCAGGATGGAACATAACCATGCCCCACTATTTCAGTTATGACTTCTTCCAGATTACGGTTATCCCCGATGCAGAACTGCTGCACATCCGGGCGGTCATAATCAGGATCACTATATGCACCCGGGTATGTTCGCGATCCGGCACTGAGCTGAGAGACACCGCAATCGAGTAACTCGCGCCGCATGTTCCTGCCCTCGCGCGTGCTGAGAATCAAGCCGGTATAAGGGACTGAAAGCCGAAGGACCGCAACCAGTCTTTTAAACTGGCCATCCGTAATCGGGTAAGGCGGGTTAAAAGCAATATCTGCATTCAAGGCCGGCTCAAGTCTTGGAAATGACAGTGTGTGCGGACCTACCCCAAATCTGGATTCCAGTTCAGCAGCATGGGAAAGCATGGCTATAGTATCAAAACGATAATCATAAAGCCCCAACAGAGTTCCCATTCCTACATCATCTATACCCGCTTCCATAGCCCTGTGCATAGCATGCAACCGCCAAAGGATATCTTTCTTATGTCCGCCGGGATGGAGCTCAGCGTATGTTTTGCGGTGATATGTTTCCTGAAAACACTGGTAGGTGCCTATTCCGACTTCATGCAATTTGCGGAATCCAGCAGTATCAAGCGGAGCACAATTAATATTCACCCGCCTGATCTCACCGCTTTTTTCTGAAACTGTGTCGTAGACTGTGCGCACTGTCTCTGCAATCCAGTCAGCACCGAATTTTGGATGCTCTCCATAAACAAGCAGCAACCGTTTATGCCCCTGATTTTCTAACGCTAACACTTCTTGCTGAAGTTCTTCAGCAGTGAGTGTGCGACGCTGAAGCTCTTTGTTTGAAGCCTTAAATCCGCAATAAGCACAACGGTTGCCGCACTCATTTGTTACATATAAAGGAGCAAACAGGACCATGCGATTCCCATAAATTCCCTGCTTAACCTTACGTGCAGTCTCAAAAATAGCTTCATTCAACTCTGGATCTTCAACCTGCAAAAGTACTGCTGTTTCCTCAAGAGACAGCCCTTTCAATTCTGAAGCCTTATCCAGAATATCCATAATCCGTGAAGAGTCAGCATTGGCAGCCGAATTTACGGTAGCCCATACTTTTTCTTCATCAATAAAATTCACTAATCCTGTGCTGTCCGGCTTCATATAGTCACCATATCCAATTTATACATAATTTATTTGCCTTCTTTTTGCGTTCTGGAAGCCAAGCGGTAATATAACATGCGGATAGACATTCCCAATTGTGCCGCAGCCCTGGTTTTATTACCGCCTGTTGCTGCTAATGCTGCGTCTATATCTTTATCAGCAGGCCTTGATTTCCGCACTGCTCTAGTATTTGGAGCGGGTGCCACACTTTTTATGGTGGGATAACTTTTCTGCATTCCTTCAAGAAAACCGAAGATGTGATCAGGAAGCAGCTGCTTTGCATCATGCATTACCGAAATCCATTCCATGGCATTTTTTAATTCCCGCACGTTTCCTGCCCACGGATGCCCTAAAAGGACTGAGGCTGCTTCGGGGCTGATCTCGGAAAAAGACTTGCCTCGTTTTTTCGCAAATGATTTCAAAAATAAAAGTGCCAGAGGCACAATATCATCACTGCGTTCCCGAAGTGGAGGGACAATTATACTCCCTACCCGCAGACGGTAATAGAGATCACTACGAAAAAGCCCCTCGTTAATTCTTTCAGTAAGGTCAAGATTGGTTGCCGCAATAATCCGGATATCCGCTTCGACTTTACTTAAACCGCCAACGCGATAAAAAGTCTTGGTTTCAATTACCCGCAATAGTTTAGCCTGCAACTCAACCGGGATCTCACCGATTTCATCCAGAAAAAGAGTTCCACCCTTGGCCAGATCAATCTTACCCCGCGCGCCGCGGGTAACACTGCCGGTGAAAGCTCCGGCCTCATAGCCGAACAACTCACTTTCAAACAGGTTTGCCGGAATAGCCGCGCAGTTTATATCCACAAACGGCCTCCGTGAACGGGAATTGTCTTCGCCGTAATGGATAAGCTTCGCGATGATATCCTTGCCGACTCCGGTTTCCCCCTGAATAAGCACGGGAAGCTCCCGGTCATCATGATATAAACGGGCCTGACTCACTACGTCCCACATGGTTTGGGAAAAAATACCGATGTTATCCAGCCCGGCCTGCTGGGAAAGCATTTCGCGCAATTGCTCCAATTCGGCACGGACTTCACTGGTTGCCTTAGCTACAACTTCATCAAAGCGCTCAGTCAGCTTTACATTTTCCCGCAAAAGGGATTGGTGCTCGGCAACACGTTCCAGAACAGCGCCCAGTTCTTCAAGATTGATAGGCTTGGTCAGGTAGTCATAGGCCCCTGCCCTTAAAGCTCCTATAGCCAGTTCAAGATCAGCATGCCCGGTGTAAAGGACGACATCTGGAGTTATGGCAAAATCCTCACTCTTAATATCGCGGACCAGCTCGATTCCCGTTCTGCCAGGCATTTGTATATCCGAAAGAACCATTTCAAAATCATGGTTGCGGCAGACATTAAGAGCGGAAACGGCCTCCGAACACGGAGAGACCGCATGTCCAAGTAAAGTAAGGTATTCGGCGAGGGAGTCGCGTGTAGGTGCGTCATCATCAACCAGTAAAATGCGCATATCCTTTATATTCCCCCTGTATCGACAACTGGAAGTACTACACGCAGCAAAGCTCCGCCTTCAGGACGGTTTTCAGCACGGACATATCCACCTGCCGATTGCACTATCGTACGCACAATGGATAGCCCCAATCCCATGGAACTGCCCGGTGATTTCGTGGAAAAAAAGGGTTCAAACAATTCATCGGCCAATTTCGGATCAAATCCCGGGCCGTTATCAGCCACACATAACTCAACTGAATCCGCATCCCGCAACGCAACCCTGATTGAGATAGTCTTATGGGATTCATCGTAATCATCGAGAGCCTGCATTGCGTTGGCAAGAAGATTCATAAGCAGTTCTTCAAAACGGATACATGTTCCACGCACAAACTTGATTTCAGACGAAACGGATACGTCCAGTTTTATCCCGCGTGCAATCATCTGAGCACTCAACAAGGATAAGGCCGACTGAACAGCATTACCAAGATTGCACAGCTCACCGGAAACATTCTGGTTATTGCGTAAATGTTCGCGCAAATGGTTGACAATGGAGTCAATGCGATCCACCTGTTCGGACATTTTCTGCAACATTCGCACGACTTCTTTATTCGGAGTCTCCGAGCGATCTTCCAGTAACAATGCTGAAGCGGAAAGTAGACGTATGGCGTTTAATGGCTGGTTGATCTCATGCGCAATTCCTCCGCCGATGACAGCAAAGGTTGTGACCCTGCTGGCCCGTTCCATTGCTGACCGGGCCTCAGCAAGCGTAGCTTCAGCTTTCCGCTGTTCCGTAACGTCACGCCCTACCGATTGATACTCAACAACATTACCGTTGCCATCGAATAGTGCTCGCGTAACATACTGAACATAATGAACCCCACCGTTTTCATCTGTGTAACTAGGCTCGGTTATGACTTCCGGGTTATCAGGAGAGAGTGAAAATACCTGCCGCACAATATCCTCACGCTCTTCAGGAGCGAGAAGTTCCTGAAAATTAGAAGCGAGAAGCCCTTCTTCACTCATACCGTAAAATCGGCAGAAGGCACGGTTCACAAAAGTCAGTCTACCGTCAGGCTGAAAACGGCGGATAAGCTCTGTCTGGTCCTCGACCACTGACCGGTATATGGAATCTTTTTCAAAAACCATCTTAATTTCCGTCATAAACCATGAGCCGTGCGGTTTCCCGACGTTTAGAAACAGATAATTTCTTCAGTGACTCGTTTGAGAAGACACTCAATGCTCCCGCCGGACAAACGCTGACACAGGCTGGTTTATCGCGATACCCGGAACAAAGATCACACTTATGAGCCACAGGAGCTTCACTCTCCCAATTAACCATCCCCACCTGCATAGCTCCGAACGGACATGCCGCCAGACATGCCTTGCACCCGAAGCAGAGTTCGGCGTCTATTGCCACAGACTTGCCGTCACAGCGAATAGCATCGACCGGACAGGCTTTAGCACAGGGAGCATCTTCGCACTGGCGACACTGGATAGGCGCGGTGACACCTGATTCACGAATCACTGAGATACGCGGGCTGAACGGCTGCCCCTGTTCCATGGCCTGCCCCATATCAGACTTCATATGGGCATCCACACAGGCTATTTCACAGGCCCGGCAACCAATACAACGGGAAGGAACAGCCAAGACAAAAGCATTCATGCCTAATCTCCCCCGCCTTCAATGCAGTAGTGGGTATGTAAAAGCTCATGGGAACGATGACCCAAAGGAGCTCCTAGAAAATTATCATAAAGAGCGACAACGGACTCATTTTTATGTGAAGCCCGAACAGGCAGCTCCTTGTCATGACGATGCAGACCACCACGCCGCTTGGCTATAACACCGGCAGGATCAATTCCGGGCAGCAATTTCGGCTGTCCGCCCCCGGCGACACAACCACCGGGACAACACATGACTTCCATGAAATCAAAATCCGCTTTCCCGGCCCGTACATCTTCAAGAAGAACGGCAGCATTAGCGAGGCCGGAGACAATCACCGCACGTATGGTTTTACCGGCAACTTCAACTGTTGCCCTGCGAATCCCCTCTCCGGCAGGGGCAAAGTCCACCCCGCTCTCACAGACTTCTTTGCCGGTTGTAACGGCAATCGCGGTCCGGAGCGCGGCTTCCATAACTCCGCCTGTGGCGCCGAAAATGACCCCGGCACCAGAGTAAAGGCCCATAGGCACATCAAATTCCTCTTCGGGCATCTCGGCAAGGTTGAGTCCTTTGGCTTTAAGCATTGCCGCAAGCTCAGTCACTGTGAGTACAGCATCAACATCGGGATGCCCACTGGAACGCATTTCAGGGCGGGCGGCTTCATGCTTCTTGGCTGTGCAGGGCATAACCGCAACACTGGCGATAGATTCTGGTCCGATACCGGCTATCTCAGCTCCGTATGTCTTGAACAGTGCTCCCGCCATCTGCTGCGGAGATTTGCAACTGGAAAGGTGATCGGTCAGATCAGGCCATGCCGTTTCCATATAGCGCACCCAGCCGGGGCAACATGAGGTAAACATCGGCAGGGGACCAGCGGATTCGATTCGCTCCAGCAGCTCAGAAGACTCTTCCATTATAGTCACATCCGCCGCAAAAACCGTATCGTAAACCGCATCAAATCCAAGACGACGCAGGGAAGAAGCCAACTGTCCCGGAGTGAGTGTTCCCGGTGCAAGGCCGTACTCCTCAGCAATTGAGGTCCGCACTGCCGGGGCGCACTGCACCATGGACATCTTTGAGGGGTCGCGCAAAAAACCGGTAACACGTGCGGTATCGTTGCGAAAATGTGCGGCAAAAAGCGGCGCGGGATCGGCTTTATCCAACCCACGATCAGCGCGCATGGCCGGAAGATTCTCAGCCACATCGTCGAATGGAGACACAAATGCCGAACAAACCAGCACGCACTGCCCACAGATTACACATTTTGAAGTATCGATTTTCTGGGGTTCACCTTCAGCACCGCTGATGGCATAAACAGGACAGACTTCTGAGCAGCGGCGGCAGCCGGTGCAGATAGCGGGATCAATGGATACTACTTGAGATATTTTAGTCATTACAGTTCCTCACCCGCTCTTACTCCAACCCCGGCAAGGGCCAATGCAGCTTCAAGATTACGGCGTTTCTTCAATTTCATGGGGTCCACCAGAGTCAAAGCATCCTTCGGGCAAGCCTGCACACAGGCCGGTCCCTGTTCTCGCTCATGACAAAGATCACATTTGCTGGCTAAAAGAGCAGGCTCCACAATATATTTGTCCGGCTGTTGCGGATCGACTACCCGACGCAAAGCAGGACGGCCATTCTTCCAGATCTGAGCCATTTCCATCGCACCGACAGGACAGGCCGCAAGGCAGGTCTTGCAACCAACACAATGTTTTTCATCAACCAGAACACCTGAATCAGTGCGCTGGATCGCACCGTTAGGACAGACAGCGGCGCAAGGAGCATCTTCGCAATGCCTACAACCGACAGGAACACAAATTTCTTCTGCGCGGGTTAAATAAAGACGCGGAGAGAGTGTACCCTGAAGGCTTCCCACGGAAACACCACCCTGAACATGAGCAGCAGCACAAGCAAGTTCACAGGCCCGGCAACCTACACATTTGGAGGCGCTGGCGAGGATGAAAGGAGTTAAACGCGATGACATGGACTTTGTTCCTTTATTGATGTTGAAACCTGAGCAGCGGCAGAAACTCCCGGTTCCTTGAATTTACGGATTGAAACGGCACAAACTTTCAACTGCGGGGTTCCGGTTACAGGATCGCCCTCGGCAATAGTTAAAATGTTGGCCGGGCTATCGGAGAAATGGAAAGTCATAAAGACCAGACCTCGGCGAACCCTTTCGGTCAGCCAAGCGCGGGCTTTGACTGTTCCCCTGCGAGAGCTGATTTCCACCAGTTCACCGTCTGAAACACCATGTTTAGCAGCATCTACGGGGTGAATCTCCACTAATTCTTCCGGCCATGTCCCGGCTAAGCCGAAACAACGGCGGGTCATGGTACCTGTATGGTAATGGGCAACAACCCTTCCGGTTGTAAGAGTCAGCGGATACTCTGCGTCCGGCAGTTCAGCTGGCTCCCGGTGTTCCAGAGGCATAAATTTTCCAGGACCGCGCGCACATCCGCCAACATGCAGAATCGGGGTTCCGGGGTGGCTTTCATTAAAACATGGCCACTGGATTCCCCCTTCTTCCAGCCGTTCGTAAGTAATTCCCGCATGGCTTGGAGTCAGCGTTCGCATTTCATCAAAAACTTCGGCTACACTCTCGTAACGCTCCGGGCGGCCTTGGCGGGCAAGCAGATCAGCCAGAATTTTCCAATCCGGGCGACTCTCGCCAATGGGTTCTACAGCTTTACGGATACGCTGGACCCGCCTCTCAGTGCTGGTAAAAGTTCCGTCCTTTTCCGCAAAGCTGGCTCCGGGCAGGACAACATCAGCAAGTGCTGCGGTCTCGGTAAGAAAAATATCCTGAACGACAAGAAAATCCACATGCTTTAAACAATGCTCAACATGATTGATGTCCGGGTCACTGCGCATTGGGTTCTCCCCAAACACAAACAGTCCTTTGAACTTGTCTTCTTCAATTGCATGCAACATTTTAGGTATGGTCATTCCCGGCTCGGAAGGCAGCGCAACGCCCCATTCAGCTTCAAAAGAAGCCCGTACAGCGCCATCTGTTACCGGCCGATAACCGGTCAGAACATTGGGCAAAGCTCCCATGTCGCAGGAACCCTGGACATTGTTCTGACCGCGCAAGGGGTTGACTCCGGTTTTCGGGCGCCCGATATTCCCGGTTAATAAAGCAAGGTTGGACACGGACAACACATTATTGGTCCCGGTGGTATGCTGGGTAACCCCCATTGTGTAATAGAAGGCGGCGTTGGTAGAACGTCCGATAAGTCTGGCTGCCCTGCGGATACCCTCAGCAGGCACCTCTGCTATAACAGCTACGCTTTCAGGATCAAAAGCATGCAGGCTCTCCCTGAAAGCAGTGAAATTCTCAGTCGAAGCGGCAACAGCATCAAGGTCAGCCAACCCTTCATCGAGAATGACCTTCGCGATAGACGACAGAAGCGGAGTATCCGTACCCGGACGCAGACGAAGCCAGACATCCGCCTGACGTGCAAGGTCAATCTCACGCGGGTCAATGACGACCAGTCCGGCCCCGTTTCGTTTAGCTTCCAGCATGCCGATACCGATAAGCGGATGACATTCAGTAGTGTTTGAACCGATAACGCAAACACAATCTCCGCATCCCATATCCCATAGCTCGCGGATCGAGTTGGTCATGGAACCGCTTCCGAGTGATGTAGCCAGCCCGGCTACAGTTGGAGCGTGTCAGAGACGAGCGCAATGGTCGACGTTATTACTGCCGAGACCTGCGCGGATATATTTTTGAAAAAGGTAATTCTCTTCGTTGGAACAGCGTGCGCTGCTGAATCCGCCGACAGCATCAGGACCATATTCAGCCGCAATGGAACCCAAACGGTCTGATACAAGCTGAAGAGCCTCATCCCATGAAGCCGGGACCAGCCGCCCTCCCTTGCGAACAAGAGGTGTTGTCAGCCGATCTTTATGGTGAACAAAATCGAAACCGAATCGCCCCTTTGAGCACAAAGCCCCCTGATTCACAGATGGTTCAGGACCCGAAGAAACACCTACAATGCGACCATTCTCAACTTCCAGAGAAAGTGAGCAGCCGACACCGCAATAAGGACATGTAGTAGTTGTACGTTGCATGGAGCTCATTTAGCACATGCTGTGCCATAAACCAACAAAACCAACCAGATCATGCAACACACTGAAAATAAAAATAAAAAAATTACAAATAAGAGTAGTTGAAATATTATAAAGCCGTAAATTGCGCGCAACAATCCTGCAATTGCATGCAATTGCAGGACAAGCGTGCAAAAAAGAATTCTGCCCAATCGAACACGCCAGGAAACCGACCGAATTTTACCTTCAACAATGCAACAATGAACCACATAAAAACATCGATTTGATTTTAAGCACACAACTGACTATATTTATATTTGGAAGACTGCGACAGGCACTGGAAGTTAATCGAAGTATGGAGATTTCATGTTAAACAAAAAACCACCTTTTAATTTATTTATATTATATTTAGTCTCTTTAGCATTTCTTGCATGCGGACTGCAATCATTTGCCTCCGAGACAGTTGATTATAGCTTTGTTAAAAACCGTATTAACAGCTTCAATGAGTTTGAAACCGAAGAAAATATAAACTTTATACAACAACAGGAATTTCTTGAAGAATCACAAGAAGACTTGAATATATGGCAACAGAAATTCCAACAACTCTCACTTTCCGAAAAGTACTCTCAGACATCACCTGTACAAAGAAAGAGAATCAAGCTTAAACTCGAGAACCTGCACCGAAACTTAACTTTACTAATAGATGATCTGGAACAGGCGAGGGAAAACTGTAATTCCAGGCTCGAAATTTTGAAATCATACATGAAGGCATGGTCACCGGCTCCAGCTAAAATTCCGGATGACATCAGGGCCTTGCATTCCAGTGGAATCAAACGAATCAGGGAACTGAAAAGATCCTCCGAAAAACAACTTCTAAAGATCGATTACACAATAAAATTAGCATCCAGACTGCAAAACAGGCTTGTGTCTCTAGAAAAAGGCGAAAAGTACAACCTGTTTCAGCTATGGATTACATGGCTTGCTGATGGGACAGATCCAGCATTCACCCCCGATTTCTGGCAACAGGTTTTCCCGGGGAAATCATGGTTGAACCTCAAGCAATCAGAACTGGAGGCCGGATTTGAAAGATTCAAACGCAAGTCCGTGTCCTTTACTTTTCTGGTGCTTGGTATCTTCATCACCTCTATTTTTCTCATACGGCTGATGGACAAGAGTGACCATTTTCAGAACCGTTCAGAAATCGAGAGGGTAAAATCGCTGCGGCTGATGATAGCAACCTGCTTTTTCTTCTCGATCTATGCAGCGCTGAAATGGATTTATCCGGAATCAATGGATACAGCCGCGGTCTTATCTTTCGGATTATTCTACTTGGCAATACTCAGGCTTTCCAAGCTGATCTGCCGGCAGAAAAACAAGCTGATCAGTGGAGAGCTAAGGGCCTCAATTCTCTTTATTATAAGTGCACTTCTGCTAACACAACAGGTTCCGGCAAGAACGACCTCAGTACTTTTTTTACTGGTTCTCATCGCACTTTGGACATATTCCGCATTTCATTCATGGCGCAGGGACCGGCTGCATGGAATCTCTTTAGTAGCAAAGCGAAACAGTCTTTTCTCGCCCTTCTTTCTAGTTGCTCTGTTCGGATATGGCAGGCTGGCCTGTGTTTTATTTATTCTATGGTCTTTGATTCTGTTCATCCGCGGATTCGGGTCTGCATGGGCGCAGATTCTGTTTCTCAGAACCGAAATGAGCCTTGAGCTTAAGAAAGGATTGGTCCGCAGTCTTGCGGTTCCTGCGGGCTGGGCAATAGGATTTGTTATCGCTTTTTTTTGGATGATCGACTTCTTCGGAGCGAGTGCAGTCTCAGGTATCATGGACCTACGCTACACTTATGGGGACTATTCGATTGCATTCGGAAGCCTCATCTGGTTGGCAATCTTTTTCTTCATGACCAGACAGTGCGTATCAGCATTCAAGGTCTCCATAGAATATGTAGGACGCAGCTGGCCTAAAGCCAAAAAAGGGGCTGTTCCGTCTATACAGACGCTGTTTGCCTACGCGGTCTGGTTTCTTTTCTCTTTGGTAACACTGCAAATACTCGGGTTAAGCCTGACAAGCATCGCAGTCATTGCCGGTGGTTTGAGTGTCGGTATCGGGTTCGGCCTTCAAAATATCGTCAACAATTTCATAGGCGGCTTAATTCTGTTGTTCGGTCGCTCAATCCAGCAGGGAGATGTAATTGAACTGAACAATCTCTGGTGTACAGTTAAGAAAATCAACATCAGAACAACCCAGGTCGAAACTTTCGAGAACGCAGTAATCATGATCCCCAATGCAGAT
The DNA here is from genome assembly GCF_963667685.1 of Maridesulfovibrio sp. Lineage (NCBI taxonomy): Bacteria > Pseudomonadati > Thermodesulfobacteriota > Desulfovibrionia > Desulfovibrionales > Desulfovibrionaceae > Maridesulfovibrio > Maridesulfovibrio sp. The sequence goes on from NZ_OY763931.1 coordinate 1,135,396, forward strand.
CTCATTGCTTCACAGGTTACCAACTGGACTAAGAATAATGCCATAATCAGACGCGATATTCTTGTAGGAGTGGCTTATGGATCTGATATAAACAGAGTAAAAGAGGTCTTAGCCAAGATTGCTGCCGATCACCCTCATGTTCTGAATTCGCCTGAGCCATACGTCCATTTTAATGACTTCGGCAGCAGTAGTCTGGACTTTCTGCTCAGAGTATGGATTGATGACATTGATGTAACCCTTAGAACCCTGTCCGAACTACGCTTTTCGATCAACGAGATTTTTCATGATGAAGGCATAGAGATAGCCTTCCCCCAAATGGACCTGCACGTTAAGAGCACGGCGGAGAGACAAAGTGCATGATTACAATACCCCTGATACGGCAGGGCTTTGCCTGAGTCATTACCGGACAGTGACAAAATGGAGACATTCAATATATCAACAACATGGAAATCAAATAGTAAAATAGTTCCGTTATTGGTTGACTCTCATCTCCTGATACGAGTAATAATTAGTGGTATTTTGATTTTTATAGAACGAACTTCAACTTATCTAAACTGAAGGAGTACACTATGGAATCAGGAATCCCCCTCTTAGGTGATGATTTTCCAGCAATGGAAGTAATTACTACCCATGGACCACTCAACCTGCCTAAAGATATGGCTGGGAAATGGTTTGTGCTATTTTCACATCCCGCAGATTACACCCCGGTCTGCACAACGGAATTTGTAGCTTTCCAGCACAGATTAGCGGATTTCAAGGCTATGAATTGTGAATTGATAGGTTTGTCCATTGATCAGGTTTTCTCGCACATAAAATGGGCTGAATGGATCAAGGACAATTTAGACGTTGAGATTGAGTTCCCCATCATTGCCGATGACATGGGAAAAGTTGCAGCTAAGCTCGGCATGGTTCACCCGGGTAAAGGAACCAATACCGTCAGGGCTGTTTTTATTGTTGATGATAAAGGTAAGCTTAGGATCATGTTTTACTACCCGCAGGAATTAGGTAGAAATATGGATGAAATCCTTAGAGCCGTAAAAGGAATGCAGACCGCTGATAACAAGGGGGTCGCTATTCCGGCAGGTTGGCCGAACAATGAACTCATAGGAGACTCAGTTATTGTTCCGCCTGCAAATAATGTAAAAACAGCAAAAGAACGCACCGGAGCAAATGATTGTTATGATTGGTGGTTCTGCCATAAGAAGATTTAAATATCTTCGCTGATACTTACCGAACAAATACAAAGGGTCGATTTTTAAAATCGACCCTTTTTTATTTTCCATATTAACCGATCTCCAGCCCAGCCCTCCCCCCACCAATATAGCAAGTCCACCAAATCAGCTGAGTTGGGGATATTCTCGGAAAAATATGTTCTTCAAACCATCAGAACCTGAGCTTACACAAACACTCCGCAAGACACCATTAGCTTATAGACGGTCTCTAGAGATAAAGAATAGGCAGGACGAATGACAATGTAGCCCACATAATCAAGACCAAAGGAGTGCCGACTTTTAAAAAATCCATAAATGAATATTCACCAGCGTTCATGACCAGCAGATTGGTCTTATAGGCCATGGGTGTGGCAAAACTCATATTGGCCCCGAACAGGACCGCCAGCACGAACGGTTCCGGGTTTAAATTCATTTGCTGAGCAATAGAAAAGGCAATTGGCGTTCCTATCACCGCTGTCGCATTATTGGAAATAATATTAGTGAAAATAGCCATTAATAACATTAGCCCGCTTATGACCAAAGAAGGTGGGGCATCCCCACTCAAAGCAACAAATAATTTTCCCAGATAATCCGCCCCGCCTGTAATCAACATAGCCTTGCCCAAAGCCAGACTTGTCACCACAATCAAAACAACCTGAGCGCTGAGTGCGCGTGTGGCATCGCGCCATGTTATGCATTTGGTCAGGATCATAAACAAAGCACCGCATGATGCGCTGATAGCGATGGGCAATATTCCAAAAGCAGCGGTTAATATTATTCCAAGCATGATTGCCATTGCTAGATGGGCATTTTGGGAATACGGGAGATCAATTGTTGAATCAAGGACCAGCACCTGGGTATCCTTTTTAAGTTCAAGTATTTTTTCCCGTGCCCCCTGAACAAGAAGGATATCACCCACCTCCAGTTTTATATCGCTTATTTTATCAAGGAACCTTTTGAGTTTTTTGCCGGAACGGTGGATGGCAAGAGTTGTCATGCCTGAACGCTCTGCAAAATGGTAACTTTTCAATGTAGTGCCATTCAGCGGCGATCCCTGAAAGATAACTATTTCGGCAATCTGTTGGTCCGCTGCTTCAAGCAGTAATTCTGAGTCCTCACGATCTGTTGAACCCACGGGGAAAAGTGTACCCTGCAGTAACCTTTCAAACTCTTTAAGCTGCTCCGGTGTATCATTTATCACGATATGATCCCCAGGCTGAAGAATGACCCCGGGATCAAGGTAAATCGGCTTTCCTTCTCCCCTTTCGAGTGCAGAAACACTCATGGCACCGCTAGTAAGCTCAATAGCTTTTGAAAGAGGATTCCCTACAAGCGGACTATCCTCAGTGACCTCCAGATGAGCGGTGAATATTCGGGGAGAACCATCGGTCAAAGTAATTTCGATTTTTGGGGTAAGGCGCGGGGCTATCTGCCAAAGATATAGAATGCTGACACTGCCCGCGATTACTGCCGGCAATACAAAGTCAAACATTTCTATGTTCTTAAGCCCCATATCTGAAGCTACTGTTACGACAAGCAGGTTGGTGGAAGTCCCGATAGTTGTAGAAACTCCGCCCACCAAAGTTGAGAACCCCATAGGCATCAGTACAGAGGTTGCCGGGGACCCTGTCCTTAGAGACACGCTTATAAGAACCGGTAAAAGCAGAACCACTACAGGAACATTATTTATGAAGGCACTGATAAAAGCTCCCAATAACAGAGTCAGCAAAAAAGAAAACGACGGACTTTTCTTCCATAACCGGGCCAACAGACTTCCCATCGGGTCCAGCGCTCCTGTACGCAAAATCCCCTGTCCTGCAATCATGAGCGCAGATACTGCTACCAGAGCTTCGTTACCAAAACCGTAGAAGAAATTCACGGCGTTAAAAGTTTCACCGCCCGTTTCATAGGGAAACAGCTCAAACCCAACTGCCAGAATCAGAAAAATAAGCAGACTTGAAGTTTCCAGCGGAATCTTCTTTTGCATGAAAAGTAAAAGAGCAACAGCTGTCAAAACAAGCACAGCAAGAGCGTGAAAATTTGGTATCGAGGGGAGTAACACAATAATTCTCCAGTAGTAGGATAAATATAGGAAGCCTAGAATACTGTAAAATAAGGTGGATGAATAGAGGCAGATCTCCCAAATATCATAACAAAACAAAGCCCATAAATTTTGCTCTACTTAATGTATCGCGAAAACAAGAAAAGCAACGAGTTATGCTTTCATGGCCTCTAAGATATTCTCCGTCATTAGTTAAAGGTATGGAAAAAAGTATTCTTCTCTGCCTGAGCAACAAAATTGACATCTCAGACAAGTCTAAAGGATCATACGTACAACGCCATGCACAACTATTATAAACATCTTGCGCGAGAATCAAATAACTCGTATGTGAAATTATGCAGATAAAGTTATTTTCGGCTATAATTTCTATTCTGACGGGAGCGACGCTGGGATGGATATTCTCTATTTTTGAGAACCACCTTGTCGTAAATGGTTTTGATTCTGCTGCAAAGCTAATCCCTACTGCGGCCGGGGCCATCCTCTTATTTTTTATCTACATTTGCTATATTTACGCGACACAGAACAGAGAAGCTGAAAAAAATATTGAGTACCAATACACTCTACTCAATACTATCAGTAAAACAGCTCCTGTAGGGATATGCCTGATTCGTGATAAATCTTTTATTCATGTTAATGACTATTTCTGTGACATGATAGGCTACACTAGGGAAGAACTGATAGAAAAACCAACTTCAATTATTTATCCAACTGAACAGGATTTTCAATTTGGACTTGCGGTCAGACAAAACCAAATGAGAATAAATGGGACAGGATCAATCGAGGCTGTAATTAAATGTAAAAACGGAACGCAAAAAGATGTAATTATAAATTCCACACCGTTGGACAAAGACGACTGGAGCAAGGGAATAACATTCACTCTGTTAGATATCAGCAAGCGGAAGAAGGCCGAGAATGAACTAAAACAATCATATATAGAACTTGAAAAGAGAAAAGACGCTTACAAGGAAGCGCACCGCCTTGAACAACTCGCTAATGTAGAAAGAAGTAACTTTCAAGACAATATGTGTCATGAAATTCGCACCCCTTTAAACGGAATACTGGGGATGCTGCAAATTTTACAGCTTAAAATCAGCGACAAAGAAGATTTGGAATACATCGACTATACAATGGCTTCCTGCAAAAGATTGGCGAACCTGCTGCAGGAAATCCTTGAATATTCGAGACTTCAGGAAGGCAGAGTCTGCATACTTCACAAGCCCTTTTGCCTGCCGGATATCTTTGAAGAAACGCGGTTACTATTCGAACTGTCTCTACGCCAGAAAGGTCTTGATTTTCATATGGATATCTTAGAAGGAATCCCCGATGTTCTTATTGGCGACCATCATAAGCTGCAACAGATACTCAATAATCTTGTAGGAAATGCAGTTAAATTCACTAATCAAGGAAGTATTCGTATAGAAGCATGGCCTGTATCTAAAAATATATACCCTGAAAAATGCCGCATTCTCTTTTCAGTATCAGACACGGGTATAGGCATTGCTGATGATAAGCTTGAGTATATTTTCAAAGCTTATTCCCAGGCAGACAGCAGTAATACCAGAAGTTATGACGGAGCTGGACTTGGGTTGACCATAGTTAAGAGGCTTTTAGATACCATTGAGGGTAACATCTACATTGAAAGCAAACTAGGAGCCGGAACTGAAATAATATTCTGCATTGAATTCAAAGTTCCAACCCCGGGAATTGACTACTGACAAAGGAACGCACCTGTATCTGCCCCATTGTAATTACATAAGGTCAATCACCGGCGGCGAAGCGCTGCTACCTTAGTAATCTTCGACGTACACTTCAACTCTATTTCGGCCTTTTGCTTTAGCTTTATATAGAGCCTCATCCGCCCTGCGGACAATCATCTCAAAATCATCTCCGGGGACATCAACACTAACACCGATGCTGACAGTAAATAAAGGAATGCTCAAATCCTTAGCTGTCTGTGCTTCTACAGTCCGGCGCATTCTTTCGGCAACTTCCAAGGCATTCTCTATTTCTGTATCATGCAAAACAGCTAGGAACTCTTCACCGCCAAAACGACCAAAAAGATCAGAAGAACGTAGTACATTAGAACATATGCGGGAGAAAGCGCCCAAAGCTAGGTCCCCTATGTCATGCCCAAACTGGTCGTTAATTGATTTGAAATGATCAATATCCAAAACCAATACAGAAAGGCGGTAAGACTTCTTCTGGTGAGCAGAAAGCATCTGTTGTCCAAGCTCCATCACATGACGTCTATTGCTAACACCTGTCAAATAGTCTTTAGTAGCTAAAAAATATAACTGTTCTTCCTGTTCTTTGATATTTACAGCTTCCCTCTTAAGAACGATCACACAGATTCCACCAGTTACGATGTAAAACAGGCAAACAACAACAGCGAGGAAAGGCAGGATGCCTCTGCTCGGGTAAATTTTATTCCAAACCATATATCCTATAGTACGGTCTTCCAGATCAAGCAGTTTAAAACTGTGGCCGCTATCCCCGTGATCAACACTAAACGCAAGAGTATTTAGTTTATATTTCAGACCGATATGCTTTACATAACTATCGTCGAACCTTTTACCAAAAACCAAATAACTGGGAGGAGAACGTCCATCTTTGGTATCTCTGCTCATAAAAAGACCGGCACTTACAAGAAAATACTCATCATCAACAGAAATAAAACCACTGGCAAGCTTAGCCGGCAATGTACTTTGAGACACTTTTTTAAGCAGTATGGCTATTTTAGGTCGAAGTATCCGTTCATACTTGCTAATATCATTTTTGTTCACAGCATCAATATAGGAAAAATTACCACTGGAATTTACAGCTAAGCTGAATGCTACATCGTGACTAGAAAACATATACTCACCAGTATTAACGGAAATCCAGTCCTTATTCACATTAACAATGCAATTTTCATAAGCTTCATCCCAGAACGTATACTCTTCAAGTATTTCCTGCTGAATACCAGCTTCAACATCCAAGGCAACCATTACCCTCTGCTTCATATTCTCAGCAGCCAAACTATCCAAAGAAACAAAATAGAGATAAAAAACCGCAATAACTCCTATAAAGCTTACGGCAAAAACCAATACAATTGCTTTCCGTACTAATTTGCCTTCATAGAACTTACGCATGAATCACCTTGGTTACATACATTTCAACTTAAAAATAGAATATACTTCCATTTTTAGATATTATCATTTTCAAAAAGTTATGGCAAAAAAACTTTTGGAAACCCTAATAAATCAATTTAAGTACTGAGAATAATTTATGCAATAAATACAGTATAAAATAACAAGGCAATCGTGCGGATCTTCAGGAAGAAAGAAAATGTCGGATGATATTGATATCCACAACCAATATAACCGCTGATAAATTTGATTCCACAAAACATTCAATAGCTGAACCGTAAACACGAATACAACCATAAAAAATGTGGAGTATTTCCCTATGACTAGGATAAACTTATTTAGCCCTGCGAAGAAGATCTATAGAACATGATGTAATCGCTTTCAGATTTCGTGTGACTTTTCCTGAATCCCAATCCCACCATGAAATACACAACAATTCATTAACGATCTGAGCATCAAATCTCATCCTGATGAGCTTTGCCGGATTTCCAGCCACAACACTGTATGGGGGAAAATCTTTTGTCACAACTGACTTAGCCCCGACAACACAACCGTGTCCAAGATTCACACCGGGGAGAATTGTCGCATCATATCCAATCCAGACATCATTTCCGATACGAGTATCTTTTACATCCGGGGACAGTTCGTGATCAGCGACACCCTCTTCCCACCCGGACCCAAAAATAAAAAAAGGATACGTAGAGAATGCGCCAAGGGCATGGTTTCCACCATTCATAATAAACGTAGTCTTACGAGCGATTGAGCAATACTTACCTATTACAAGTTTATCCCCGATAAAATCGAAATGGTACAGCACATTGTCGAAAAACCTTTCCGGCCCCTCAGGGTCGTCATAATAGGTATAATCGCCAATTATAATATTTGGATTTGTGCAAAAATTCTTAATATAAGAAATTTGCGGAAAACCTTCCATAGGATGTGATAAATTAGGGTCTGGTCCATTCATACAGGCATGCAATATACTAAGTCACCCCATAAAACAATATAACGGCAAACTCTTTTTGGATTAACCATTTTCCTGTTTACTATGATTAACAGGCCCTGCAATTCGGAATGGGGGGCATTATCAATGCTCCTTTACGACGTCTTTTCAGTGACGTCCCTACCGACATCTCCCACTACCGCCATTTTTATTGCAGGAAAAAGCGCATTTCTTAAAATAATTAATTTCCTAGACACCTATTTTTGTGTATTATTTAAGATGATAGTTCTTTTCAAAAAAGCACAATATGTCTATAAGGTAACATCATCTAAAATATTCGAGGAATAGGAGGCCAGATGAATTTTAAATCTATCAAAACTAAAATTGTGCTCAGTTCTGCATGCTGTATTGCAATCCTTGCAATCTCAATCATAGCATTACAAATATGGGAACAGAACAAGACCAGTGAATTTGTAGCAACAAAAGTTGATAATCTGATTGAACAATCAACAGCAAGGGGACTTTTAGGAATTGCAAAGGGAGAGGCTGGCACCATTCAATCCAAGCTTGAAAAGAACATCGATACTGCTAGAACCATCGCAAGTGCTTTCAAATCAATTCGCGCTGATGATGAAACTAGAAACAATATTGATATACGAAAGGTTTTCATTGATATTCTACTTACCACTCTCAAAGATAACCCCGACTTTCTTGGCGCATACAGTGCCTGGGAACCAAATGCACTCGACGGGAACGACATAGCATATCAAGGTAAAAAGGCTGATGGCTACGATGCCTCAGGACGGTTCGTCCCTTACTGGAACAGAGATAAGAACGGACATATCGCACGGCAGGCCCTTGTCGGATATGAAGATGATACGCTGCATCCTAACGGAGTGCGCAAAGGCGGATGGTACCTCAATCCAAGAGAAACAGGTAAAGAAAACATTCTCGACCCATTCCCCTACATAGTACAGGGCAAGCAGGAAATGCTGACCACAATGTCTGTCCCCATCCAGATTAACGGCAAATTTGTCGGAATAGGTGGAACGGACCTGCGGTTGGACTTCGTACAAAACCTCGCCAAAGAAGTGGCTGAAGGACTCTATGAAGGTAAAGCGACCGTACAGGTTATCAGTTTTATGGGCATAATTGTAGCTGACAGTGCCAATGCGAAAAATGTTGGTAAACCAATTTCCAAAACCGGAAATAAATATGCAGAGAAAATAAGCAAAAACATTAAGGCAGCTGAACCCTATATCAACTTAGGAAAAGAAGACGGCCTTGTTCTGGCGATGGCACCGATTCCATTAGCCAACACAGGAACACCCTGGGCTGTTCTCATACAAGTACCCAGAAATGTGGTATTTGCCGAAGCGATTCAGCTGGATAACGAAATGGCGGAAAAGGCAAACGACAGTTTTCAACAATCAATTCTAGCCGGCTCCGGCATTGCAGTCATAGCTTGCTTTGCTCTGTGGTTCATCAGTGGCGCAATCGTTGTTCCAATCAGAAAATCTGTAGATTTTGCGGAAAGTGTTGCCAATGGCGATTTCAACCAGAAGCTTGAAATAAATCAGGCTGATGAAATCGGTGTGTTAGCTGACTCATTGAAAAAAATGGTCGATAACCTGAAAAAAATGATCATTGAAGCTGAAGAAAAAAGTAAAGCTGCTGAAGAAGAGGCTCAACGGGCTAATGTTGCAGTTGGAGAAGCGAATGAAGCCAAAGAACAGGCGACAAGAGCAGAGAAAGAAGGCAAGCTCCAAGCGGCAAGAGACCTCGAAGAGGTAGTAAACATTGTAACCTCTGCTTCCGAACAGCTTTCAGCGCAGATCGAACAATCAACCAAAAGCACAACTGACCAGTATGCCCAGATAAGCGAAGCGGCTACAGCAATGGAAGAAATGAACGCCACAGTTTTAGAAGTTGCCCAGAATGCTTCCAGCTCCGCTGAAACAGCAAACCAGGCCAAAATTAAAGCACAAACAGGATCAAGTATTGTAACCCAAGTTCTGGCCAGCATGGAAGACGTTCAGTCTGTGGCTAAACAACTGAAAGAAGACGTCACCCTTTTAGGTGAAGATGCTAAAAGCATTGGTCAGGTTATGGCGGTCATCTCGGACATTGCAGACCAGACCAACCTTCTTGCACTGAACGCCGCCATTGAAGCCGCACGCGCAGGAGAAGCTGGGCGGGGATTTGCTGTAGTCGCCGACGAAGTCCGCAAACTCGCGGAAAAGACAATGTCTGCAACTCAGGAAGTAGGCTCCGCAATCCAAAAAATCCAGCAGGGAACGCAGGCGAACATCGGCCACGTAGAAACAGCGGTTACAAAAATTAACGAGACAGCAGAACTTTCAGGTGAATCAGGTCAGGCTCTTGACTCGATTGTTTCATTTGTAGACGAAACATCTGCACAGGTTCACAGTATAGCAACTGCATCTGAGGAACAATCAGCTACAAGTGAAGAGATTAACAGATCTCTTGCACAGGTTGCTGAAATATCCTCCCTGACGAATAAGACCATGCAAGAATCAGCAAAAGCTGTTGATGAATTGGCAAGACAGGCGCAAGTGCTGCAAAACCTCATAAATCAGATGAAAAGCTAACTGTAGAGGCAAGCAGACTTAAAGGCACACAAACAAACTTCCGTAAACTTAAAAATACTAAGGAAAGCAGTCAATCTCATTTGGGATTGGCTGCTTTCCTTTTTTTGGATTCAGGTAGATCAAGACATCCTTCGCAATCATAGGATGGATTATTCATTAGGCTCTGCCCACGCAGTGTGAAAAATATTCAGACGGAACTAATATTTAAAATATTACTTATGACAACAATTAGTTGAAGCTCCATTTTCGCCATGTATGGCTTTTATTAACCTAGGATCAGTTAATCATGTTTATTTTGAATATCGGCGAAAAAAGTGTATGATCCTCAAAGCTAAAACTTATTACACTCTATAATTTTGTTTGCTGGAAACATTAAGACCATCTTAGGGCCGTGGTGTTTGGTAAAAAAGACAATTAAAGGCCATAGTGAATCAAAAGCTGAAGGACCAAAGTTCTGGATACTATAATGGAGCACATGTTGATTAAAAAAATATTGCCCCGAATCGCTATCATTTTCATTCTCGTTTTATCCTTGGACATATTCCTTGCTGAGCAACTTTCAAAGCAGCAAATGCATACCCAAAGGATGGACGTCTCCCTACAACTCGCCGCATTAAGAGCCCGCATGGAAAAGGAAATCACAAAAAACCTGCTCCTTGTCCAAGGAACGGCTAATTATATCGCAATAGCTCCTAAAATATCACAAGAGATATTCGCTAAATACGCCAAGGGAGTGCTGTCTGGAGACAACCTATTAAAAAATCTCGGGGCTGCACCTGACTTCGTAATGCAGTTTGTATATCCGCTGGAAGGTAACCAAAAGATTATCGGTATAAACTATCGAAGTTTGCCAAAACAATGGGAACAGGCAAAAAAAGCCAAAGAAATTAGAGATATGGTTGTCGCTGGTCCCATTAAATTGATTCAGGGCGGAACCGGGCTTATTGGACGCGCCCCGGTATTCACCGAAAATAATGGTAGGATGGAATTCTGGGGCATCGTCTCCTCGGTAATAGATGTTGAAAAGCTTTTTGCGGTTGTGGGCATAGATGATTCAAATCTCGACATTGCAATTCGCGGCGTTAATGGTTTGGGGAATAAAGGTGATATCTTTTACGGCTCCCCGCAGCTCTTCACAGACAAAGATACAATACACATGCCGGTTATGTTTTCGTCCGGAAGCTGGACTATCGCAGCTAAACCCCATGATGGCTGGTCAAAAACACATCCTTTTACAGTTTTCATACATACCCTTTTGGGTTTGCTCTTAACTGTTTCCATTTTCGGTGTGTATCGTGTGGTAAAACGAGACTTAACCATCCAAACAATTCAAGAAAATCTGAATCAGGCCCAGTATATTGCTCAACTCGGCAGTTGGAGATTTGAACACTCAGATGGTAGGGTATGGTGGTCGGATGAGACCTACCGCATTTTCGGAGTGGATAGGGACTCCTTCGTACCTTCCATAGAAAGTTTCATGGATATGGTTCATCCCGAGGACAGAAAAAAAGTTCAAGAAGCACTTGAAATATCGATGAATACATGCGCTGGCTACGCTGTAGATCACCGAATAATACGGCCTGATGGAGAAATTCACTACGTTCAGGAACGTGGGGAGACAGTTTGCCTTGTTAGCAAAGAGACTCCAACGCATGCCATGGGTACCGTTCTTGATGTCACTGAACGCGCTCTTGCCGAAGAAAAACTCCGGGCCAGTGAAGAAAAAATGAGGGCCATGGCCGAGTCTTCCTATGAAGCTGTAATTATTATTGATATCAACGATAATATTTCATTCTGGAATTCAGCTGCCGAAGATATGTTCGGCTGGAAAGCCGAAGAAGTCATAGGTCAACAGATGCATCCGCTTATTACTCCGCAAGAATATCATCCACAGATACGCAAAGGTATGGAGGTCTTCACCCGCACCGGCAAAGGCCCGGTCATCGGCTCAGTTTCGGAAATGCCCGCTATTAGGAAAAATGGCGAAATATTCTATGTAGAGCGCTCTGTCACAGCATTCAAGGTAAGAGATTCGTACCACGCAGTAGGAATCCTGCGTGATGTTACAGAACGTAAGCGTCTTGAGCAAAAGCTTCAGAACTATGCCGACCGCCTGACGCTTGCCTCAAAAGCAGGTGGAATCGGTGTCTGGGAATGGAATTTAATAACTAATTCGCTGACTTGGGACGCCCAGATGTACAGGCTTTATAATTTTGATCCAGATGAATTTAACGAACTCTATGAAGCCTGGCAGAGCCGGGTACATCCCGAGGACTTGCAGGATGCAGAGCAGTCTCTAAAGCAGGCGGTTGAGAGCACAGGTTTTTGGGAATCTGAATTCCGTGTGATCTGGCCTAACGAGGAGGTGCGGTTCATCAAGGCAGCAGCTTTAATCGGGAAAAATAATGAAGGTAAGACTGATTCGCTGATTGGAGTTAACTGGGATGTAACCGAGGCCAGACAAAAAGAAGAACAACTCCGACTCATGGCGACAACAGATGATATGACAAAACTCCACAACCGGCGATTCTTCATTGAGCTGATCAGCCGCGAGGCGGAACGAAGCATTCGCTATAACAGACCTTTTTCCCTTGTCATGTTTGATGTTGATAAATTCAAGATGGTCAATGATATGTACGGCCACGATGTCGGGGACATGGTTCTGAAGGCTATAGCGGCAACTGCAAAGAATGCATTGCGAGATGTAGATATTATCGGCCGCATAGGCGGAGAAGAATTCGCAGTCGGGCTTCCGGAAACCGATATAAACGGGGCTCTGCTCCTAGCGGAGAGGTTACGTCTGGCCATAGAGAAAGCTTTTGTTGAGCTTCCCAATGGGGAAATAGTGGATTTTACCATCAGTCTTGGAATTTCCACGTTAAATAAATCCAGCACAGAAGTGGATATCCTGCTCAAACATGCGGATATAGCCCTTTACGCAGCTAAAGAAAACGGTCGTAATCGTGTAGAGACGTATAATGAAACGAAAAACGAATGATGGGTGTTGCATCTTTTTATTTGGATCTGACATTATGAAACTATATCTATAACAGGAACAATCAGCCAGAGCGATTTGACAGCTAAAGAAAAACTCAAACGATATCTTGCTGACAATATCACCAGAGCTGAGCATGTTATTTTCAAGCAATCCTGCCACTGTGTAGCTGAAGCAGCAGAAGCAGCCAGAGCTTCACCAGAAGAGTTCGTCAAAAACCTGTGCATGGTCGACTCCAGGGGGATGGCTATCCTGTGAACCTGTCATGAGGGAAATTGTTGTTTTTATTATAACTAACTCTAAACATATCTCCATACAATCCGATAACAAATATAACTATGCTGCTATGGAGGCTCCCTATGAAAATAGAGTCAGGAAATAATTGGAATTTCTCAAAGATTAATATTCGTAGTAAATCTGAAAACGAGGAGAATCCTCCAGAGCAATCACTTGAAGTAAAAGCCAACGCTGAAGCTTCTGAGCCAGAAACAAAGCAGATTTCCATAAGCGCCAGGCCTATGAACATGATGGCGGGTAGTTTTGTTCATTCTGAAGGTGCGAATGATGCTGATAACTATAGCCTGATGAATTTAAAAGGTCTTAAGAGCAATGAAAGCCTGATGACCAAGTTCAACAGCTTCATGGTTGATCTGGTTGCTGACAGATTGGCATATACTGATGCTTTAATAGATTCTGGAATGGCCCCTATAGACGCAAAAGCTGTTGCAGCTGCAGAATATGAAAAAAAAGGAATGGATGCGCATAAAAAATTAGGTGATGACATCAATGAAGAGGAGCTTGAAAAACAAGCCGAAGAATCAAAAGAGTTCAACGAAGAGCGCACCGAAGAAGTCGTAGAAAATAAACAGGAAGAGAAAGCGGAAGAAACAAAAGAGACTAAAGAAAAAAAAGAAACCGAAATACAAGAAAAAATTGCAGAACGTGCCAGTGAATCTACCACAGAGGCCAATGCCGGAGAAAAGATACATGCAGCAACAGGGACCGACACTGATCCCGGTGAAGTAACCACAACCGGTTCTGAAAACTCTGCACAAGCAGCAACAGATGAAACCCCAGTAAGGAAAGGGTCCGGTACTGGCGAAAATGTGGACCAATGGATTTGATCCTGACATTTCCATACTCTTATTGAACATGGAGACCGAGATTATCCTGATTGTTTTAATTTGCATAAAGTGACATTTTTTTACAAGGCGATCCAATGAATCCGTTATGGATTTTAACTGTAGCCCTGTACTGCTTTTTTATTTGGAAAAGACCAATTGCCTCGGAATGAAACGAATCCCGTATACAGATTGTTCTTCCTCTATTTCTTAAAACTTTACAGCAGCCTATAACATACCGTAAAGACAGGTATTTATACTTATTTTTTAATCCGATCACTGGGATACTCCGGATTGAGTATATATCCGTTGATGGCCGGAGATGGACCTACACGGCTGCAAACAAAACTAACCATCACAAGGATTGGAGGGTGTCTCAAGCAGCAACTGAAAAAACGCCAGATTTAGCCATCGCCCAAATTTAAAACCAACCTGATTCAATGTACCAACATATTCAAAACCTAACTTTTTATGAAGCGCGATACTACCCGCATTCTCTGCATCTATGCCGCCTATTATCGAATGCATTCCATTCTTTTCTGCTTCCGCAATCAATTCCTTCAGTAAGGTAGACCCTAATCCCTGACAGCGAAAATCCTTGTGAACATACACTGAGTGCTCAACAGTATACTTATATGCAGGCCAACCGCGGAATGATCCATAACTTCCAAAGCCGAGCAGATCACCATTCTCATTCTCTATACCGATTACAGGCAGGTTATTTTCGGTTTTCACTCTGAACCAATGCAGCATACTTTCAAAGGGACGGGCTTTATAGTCGTACAGAGCAGTTGAATTTAATATTGCTTCATTCAATATTTCCAATATTGGTTGAGCATGATCTTCTAAAGTACAGCGAATAATCTTGTTTTCAGCCATCTTTTTACTCATATATACAGTTGTACAAGCGAATGATATCTATCGTAGAACTTGAAATTATATTTTTTACCACTATTGCCAACACATTATTCATGATCTATTTGTCAATCAACAGAAATATGACTAACTCAACTTCTTAAGTAGAGAGTAACCACCATGATTTTAAACCTACTGCCACCCTCTTTTACCATCTGCAAATTATCTCCAAAGGAAACCATACCGGATTGGGCGATACAGTCGGAGTATTTCTTCCTTGCAAAGACCAGTGATGAACTTTCCATCATCTGCTCCGGCAAAGATATTCCAGAAGAAGTGAAAGGAGATAAAGGCTGGCGTTGTTTCAGAGTCGATGGAGATCTGGAATTTGACCAGATCGGTGTTGTTGCGTCAGTTTCTGCACCTATAGCGAATGCCGGCATCAGCCTCTTTCTGGTAAGAACTCATGACCGGGATTATGTTTTTGTCCATAAAGACAATTTAACACAATCAATACAAATCTATCAGGAGCATGGTTTCGCAATAGAAAAATAACGAAACCTTTTATTTAATGGAAATATGTATATCGCTAATGTTCTGCAAAGGCTTGATATATACAGTTGCTACATCTCTAATCAGCCGAGCTGCTTTTTGCACTTGCGGAACCTGCTTTGATTGCTATTGCACGCAACTCAGTAAGTTTCTTAAACCCTATTTCCTCTTGCATATCTAAGAAATCAAAAAAATTCTTGCTATCAATGAAATAATTAACAGCCCCGTTCCTTTTACCCAGCTCTTTATTTTCAAATAACTTATTTTTGTGTGGATGATTTGCAAGATTTACACTTACTTTTGGTTCGACCAAAGCTAACTTTCTAATTCTTCTCATGCTTTCTATGAATACCTTGGCAAGCTCAGCATTCTTTCTTGCAGGACTATGCCCACCAACCATAAATGCTCTATACGATTTACCAGAATTTTTGACCATAAAATCTATAGATAAACAACTATTCGTATGGCCCGGTGTGATATAAAAAGTAAATTTTGTATCACCAACCACCAACTCGTCTCCAACCCCTACAAACTTATTTACTTCGGGAGCTTCAAAATGTCCTTCCCCTTTACTTTTTTTGGACTGTTGTTTGGCCAGCTGAAGCTCTTCTTTCGACATGACAACCTGACACCCGTACATCCGCTGTATATATTCAGCATTTCCTACATGATCTGAGTGACCATGGGTAACCAGTATATATTTGATGTCAGCTGGATTTAAACCGAGCTTTCTTACATTTGCAGGAATCCATCGACCGTAAGGGCACTCAAGTGTTTCTAAAAGAACAAGTCCCTCTGTGGTTTTAACCAAGTACGAAGAGCACCATTTGTCACCAACATAAAAGACATTATCGAACATTTGAAAAGGTTCGACGTAGCCATTCTTATCAGTTTGTTTCGGAATAAATTCCTCTGCATAAGCGGCAGGAATATTGATTAAACATACTATTAACATCAAAATCTGAATGAATTTCATGCGTCCTCTCAGCAAAAAATACCCGCAAGATAATAAGCGAAAATTCCCTTTCCATATCCATGTAAATATAACTTTTGTATTTTCTATCACAATGAAAAACAAGGTGATTTTAGCTAATTAAGCTTTTAAACTGCCAGCACAGGTTCACGGCAGGAGAATCGCCTCAATTTAGATAAATCGACGTTATATTCCAGAGTACAACTCGAAAGAAGCACGTAGAATTTGTTGCTGCGGTGCGTTCACGAATAAAACAGAGTTTCTAAACTGTTCAAATCAGAACCTAGAACTGCCCTGCTTTTATATATTTATTTGCAAACATCATTTGTGACTGTTACAAATCAGTTCGTATAACTGACTGCGGTCAAATGCAGTGTATTCTTTAACGATACGGTCAGAACATCTTTGCTTTTCCAACTCTTCACCCGAGATTTGGAAGAATACGGCAAAGGCAAGGAAGACATGCGTTTATATGAACTCCTGACTATTATTAAACCCAAGACCATACAGCATTACCTTGCGTACATGGTTGCCGGACTGGTTCTTATCCAACTGGGCATTACATGGTTCCTCATCTCCGATCTGACGTCCAATCTGCTCAAAGAACAAATAGGGCTGCGCGCTCTCCAAACAGCGCAATCCATAGCCCATATGCCGATCATCAGTAAGGAACTCCTGCGCAACGACCCTGAAGGAAAGATTCAAGTCCTTGCTGAAAATATCCGCCTTAAAACGGGTGCCACCTTCATAGTCATCGGTGATGTCAACAACAAACGCTTTTCCCATCCGGTTCCGGAAAGGATAGGACAGACCTTTGTCGGGGGAGATACAGGTCCGGTAATCAAAGAAGGAAAATCCTATGTATCAGAGGCGGTCGGAACCCTGGGCAGGTCCATCCGCTCATTTGTACCCATTTTCTCCGAGGACGGAGGTATTATCGGTTTTGTTTCGGTAGGTTACCTTTCGACCAGCGTAAAGAAAAGCATTGCAGACCACATGAACAGGCCGCTTATCTTCATAATCCTGATGACCCTGTTCGGATTTATGATAACGGCCTGCATTACCCGCCACCTCAAAAAAATCACTCTCAACCTTGAACCGGCTGAAATCACCAACCTCTACCTTGAAAGAGGTGCCGTACTGGAAACCATCAGGGAAGGCGTCATTGCCACAGACCACAAGGGGGAAATCAGGCTGGCCAATAACGCGGCTCTAAAATATACCTGCTTCTACTCCGCTGAGCTTGTCGGTAAACATATTGACGATGTGATCCCCTGCGCCGGTCTTAAGCATGCCCTGACCACCGGAGAAAGCGAATTCGACCAAGAACGTGTCGTCAATGGACAGGAGCTTATATTCAACATTGTACCGGTCCTTAAAGACGGGTCCATCAAGGGTCTGGTTGCCAGTTTCCGGCGCAAGGATGAGCTGGACCGCATTTCCCATGAACTCTCCAGCATTCAGGAATATTCAGAACTACTGCGTGGACAGACCCACGAGTACTCCAACAAACTCCACACCATAGCAGGACTAATCCAGATCGAAGCTTATCAGGAAGCACTTGATTTGGTAGCCCATGAATCGTCCGGCTACGAAGACATCATCAGGTTCCTGAACAAAGCAGTACCCCACCCTGTAATAGCGGCCATTGTGCTTGGTAAATACAATCGGGCCAAGGAATTGAAGATAAACTTCCAGGTTGACCGTGACAGCACCATGATCGATGTGCCGGATTGGATCAAGCAGGAAAAAATAGTTACCATTGTCGGTAATCTACTGGATAATGCATTCGAAGCGGTACTGGAGCAGAATAAAGACAACCGCAACGTCTTACTTTCCTTTACCGATCTTGGAAACGACATTGTCTTTGAAGTGGAAGATTCCGGTCCCGGAGTTCCTCCGGACAAAATCGAGAAAATCTTCGAAAAAGGTATATCTTCCAAAGGAAACACGCGCCGGGGTCTGGGATTATATCTTGTCCACCAGCGACTTGATGAACTTGGCGGTTTAATTACCGTTTCTGCAGCCAGCCACGGCGGGACACTTTTCTCTGTTATAATCCCAAAAGTCAGGTGTACAATAGTATGAGCGAAGTAAAAGTTGTTATAGTCGAAGATGATGCCCGAATTGCAGACCTCCACCGCCGCTTTACCGAAAGGGTTCCCGGATTCAGCGTAGTAGCCATAGCCCAAAGTCTTGAAGACGCCAAAACCATAATCGAACTATACAACCCCGATCTAATCCTGCTCGACCTTTATTTTCCGGAAGGCACAAGTCTGGATCTGTTACGCGACATACGTGCCAGAGGAATGGAAACCGATGTCATCCTGATCACCGCAGCCAAAGAAATGGGCCCGCTGAAAGAAGCCCTGCGCGGAGGGGTCTTTGACTACATCATCAAGCCGGTCATCCTCGACCGTTTCGTGACCTGCCTTGAAAAATTCGGTGAATATTTTCAACGTCTGCATTCTGAAGAAGCCATCGAACAAAAGGATGTGGACAGCATCCGCAATCTCAACCCGGCCTCATCCATGTCGGAATCAGGACCAGAGAACCTGCCTAAAGGCATTGACCGTCTGACATTAAAAAAGGTCAAGGCCGTATTCGGAAAGGAAACCATCGATACGCGGGACGGAATCAGTGCCGAAGAAATGGGCGAAATCATAGGGGCCAGCAGATCCACGGCCCGGCGCTATCTGGAATATCTGGTTTCTATCGGCAGAATTTATCCTGATGTTGTGTATGGAACAGTAGGAAGACCGGAGCGTAAATATTTCAGTACCACTCCCGTCAACTCATGATGGGAAGCCTTCTGATACCCTGCAAGGGCATTAACCACTTTGAAAATAATTTAGAGTCCCAAACTTCTTAGCAGGCTCAAGCGCTTCGAAGCACTGATCTTCCAGAAGAACAAAATCCCCACTCTCCCCTGCAAATCCGACCAAGTTTGTTCACCTTTTCTCAATCGTGAACAATATGCACAATATCCGCATAAAACACAAAAAACACATTAAGCAGATAATAACACCTCCTTCTTTTTTTCATATAGATTCTAACCACTGCAATAATTGGGAAGCAGCTGTATGACTAAATTTTGAAAATCTGCCTAAGCAGAGGAGGGTTTATGAGACGTTTATTAGCAGTGATTTGTGCACTAGTACTTATTGCGGCCATGTCGGTTCCCGCATTTGCCGGAAAAGTGGTTCTCAAACTCGGGCATATTGCCGAGCCCGTGCATCCCTATGGACAGGGTGCCGAAAAATTTGCCGAGATCGTCAAGGAAAAATCCGGAGGCGAAATCATCGTCAAGGTGTTCCCCTCATCTCAGCTGGGCGGACAGAAAGACCTTATTGAAGGACTCATTTTCGGGACAGTTGACATGGCTCTGGTGGGTACAGCCGTTCTCGGCCAGTTCCAGCCCCAAATTTCAATCTTCGACATGCCCTTCCTTTTTCAGGACCGTGAACATGCATACAAATCCCTCGATACCGTGGGTATGGATCTGGGCAAGGCCCTTGAGCCGAAAGGCATCAAACTTCTCGGGTACATGGAAAACGGTATCCGCCACCTGACAAACAACGTCCGCGAAGTAAAAACTCCCGCCGACATGGAAGGACTCAAAATCAGGGTCATGACCAACAAAATATACATCGAAATGATGAAATCACTCGGAGCATCCCCCACTCCCATGGCTTTTGGTGAACTCTATTCCGCCATGCAGCAGGGAACTGTTGACGGGCAGGAAAACCCCAGCGCCCACATCTGGACCAAACGCTTTTTCGAAGTACAACAATTCGCATCCAAAACAGCCCACTCATACGCACCGGAACCGCTGGTAATGTCCATGGTCAGCTGGTCCAGGCTTAATCCAGCCCAGCAGAAAATCGTAAAGGAATCCGCCAAAGAAGCAATCGACTGGCAGCGCAAGTTCTCCACTAAAAAAGATGAAGAATACTGGACTCTTATTGAAGAAACCGGAAAAATCAAAATAACCGAAGTGGACCGTGACAAATTCGCGGAAGCCACCAAGCCTGTGTATGAAAAATTCGCCAGCGTCGTCGGGCAGGATAACATTGACAAAATTAACGCTCTGAAAAAATAGCCATTTCATTCGAAGCCGTGGAATTCCACGGCTTCGAATTCTCAGGGAGGATTCCTGATGGATAAACTATTCGAAAAACTTCGTGCAGTCCTGTACTGGATATCTGTAACCTCAATGACCGTAATGCTCGCCCTGATCTTTTTTCAGGTCGTTACCAGATATTTCTTTGGTCATACTTTTGAGTGGTCTGAAGAACTTGCCAGATTCCTTTTTGTCTGGGTCGTTTTCCTTGGCTCAGCCCTGATCATGGGCGAAAGCGGGCACCTTGCAGTACAGATCCTTCCAAGCAAGTTGAAAGATACTGCTGCCGGACTGCTACTGGAAACCGTCATCAATATTTGCAGCTATGCATTCACCATGCTTTTATTGGTGCAAGGTGCCAAGATGACCTCGGTTATGACTTTTCAGATCGCCCCCGGGCTGGGTATATCCATGAGTGTGGTCTATTCAATAATTCCCCTCAGTGCCTTCCTGATGATTCTCTACCTTATCAAGGATACTGTACGGATATTCAAAAAGGTCAGGGAACGTTATGGATCATCCTCGGTTACTGAACAGAAAGTTGAAGTCGGGAGATAGTCATGGAAATAGTATTACTCGGTTCATTTCTGGGTCTGACTTTTCTGGGAGTTCCGGTCGCCTATGCTCTGGGACTTTCTGTATCAATAATTCTCTACTATTACATGCACATACCACAGGTCATGATCACGCAAGTCATGTACTCCGGTATTGACTCATTTTCATTCATGGCTGTGCCCTTCTTCATGCTGGCCGGTTCGTTCATGTCTGCCGGAGGAGTGACATCCAGACTGGTTAATTTCGCACAGGCGCTTGTAGGCTCGTTCACCGGCGGGCTGGCTCAGGTCGTCGCTGTTTCAGGCATGTTCTTCGCCGCTATTTCCGGATCATCGGCAGCCACCACTGCTGCCATCGGTTCCACCATGGTTGATGAAATGGAAAAGAAAGGCTACCGCCGCGAACTGGCCACCGGAATCGTCGCTGCGGGCGGGACGGTCGGCATCGTGATTCCCCCGTCCATCACCTTGGTTGTCTATGGAGTTATCGCCGGAGCATCCATTGGCGACTTATTCATGGGGGGAATGGTTCCCGGCCTGCTTATGGGCCTGACCATGTGTCTGGTCAGCTATGCCATCGCCAAAAAAGAAGGCATTCCTGCGGAAGGCTCATTTTCATTTATGCATCTGTTGAAATCATTCAAGGATTCATTCTGGGCCTTAATGACCCCGGTCATTATCATCGGCGGAATTTACGGTGGTATATTCACCCCCACCGAAGCTGCCGCCGTAGCCGCCGTATACGGAATCTTTGTCGGTTTCTTCATCTATAAGGAACTGACCCTCAAGGACTTTCCGCGCATCATCTTTCAAGCCGTCATGGGAACCACAATGATCATGTTCATTGTCGGTGCCGCCAAAGTTTTCGGCTGGATGCTCACCAACCTTGAAATCCCGCACCATATCGGAGAATATATAGTCTCCCTTACCGACTCTCCTGCAATGTTCCTGATCATGATGAACCTGCTGTTGCTTTTTATTGGGACCTTGATCAACGCTTCAGCAGCGGTGGTTATTCTGACCCCGATATTCCTGCCCGTTGCAATACAGCTGGGAATCGACCCATTATTCTTCGGCGTGTTGATGGTCATCAACCTTGCTATCGGTTGTATCACTCCTCCAGTCGGTCTGGACCTGTTTGTCGCCAGCGCTATCACCAAAGTCCCTCTTGAAAAAGTTATGAGGGCATCGACCCCCTACCTGATAGCTTTGCTGGGAGCTCTGCTACTGATGACCTTCTGTCCCCCGATCATAACATTCCTGCCTAATCTTCTGCACTAGCAGCCAGAACAAAATCGCAATACTGAACATTGAAGCCCTCTCAACCGTCAACGGTTGCGAGGGCTTCAATGCCTGTTGGACGGCTGATGGCCGTTACAGAAAATCTCTCGCGGTAATGATGCCAGAGAAAGCCGCGTAGTTCACAGGGTTGGAATCCGCATACTTCTGAGGAAACTTGAAGGCACCTAAAAAGGTAAACATGAAGAATGAATTGAGCCTCCACGATTACGCAGCAGTATCAAAATAGTACGTCGATTTGGTAGCTGTATTTGTCTTATGTATGTTATCAGAAGAGGAAAAGGAGGTAGGAATGAAAGGTAATTGGTTATTAGTTACAGGACTTTTTATGTTGATGACTGCTTCAACTGTTCTCGCTGATCAGAAGTTTGACAAAACCGCAGTCTCTCCCTTTGAGACATACTGTGACGGATACGGTATGCCGGGGGCGCAGGGGCTTGGATATGTCTCAGTACTGAAGGTCTCTACAGGAACAGTTGAAAAATCAGATGATCTACTCATTGACGGAATTATCGCCTATGACCGGGCAGAAGCCAATGATGCCTACATCGGACAGATAAATATGCTGACGGCTTCATCCTTCAACGGCGTGATGGGCAGCATCTGGGGGTATGACCTCGCCAAGGCGGAAATAGTCAGGACCGGAAAACAGAAACCCATGTTTACATTAACCCAATATGATGGAACCCCGTTGCCTGTATATGATGCAGCTCCTTTGATTGAAGCGGGACAGGCCTTATTCGGCACGGAGAAAGAAAGACACTTTCCGCCAGCTCCGGGCAGCCATGTCATTTGTGCCCAAAAAGAGGCAACTGCCTATCGCCCACAAAAAGGAAAACCGAAGGTGGATAAAGGCCAGGCTTATGGAGTTTGGTGTTTTCTGTGTATTTCTCTTGCCAAGGACCGAAATACCGGTGCCAGCCTCTTTATTGAAGATGCCGGAGTATGGACAAAAAATGACAATGAACAGGAAATCCAATCCTTTCTTTCCAAGCATCAGCGAAATGTAGCCAATTCCATTATAGCGTGTGGAAAGGACCAAAGCGTTATTTATGATCGTACATATATGTCTTATGCTTATGTCATTATGTCGCCGGGACAGGTTGGAACAGCTTTGACCGTATCTCCATACGTGACTCTGGCCCGCAAGGCATTACCTGCCGGTGGATTTTCAGCTCTGGAAAAAATCAGTCTGAACGAATGGGAAAAAGAAATGGGATTCAAAACAACGAATCCCAAATAATCTAATTGCTGTGGAGTTCAGCATAGGCTGACAACTCCTAAAGTCATCCTTTATTTCCGGGAACACCCTTGGATTAGGGTTCAAGGGTGTTCTTGTTCCAGATAAGAGACAAAATACGCAAAAAGACTATAGTATTCTATACAGTGATCAAGTGCTCATTCTTCTTTATTATTTCAGTCAAAGGTGATCCCCAAAACTTAACTTCAATACCGAGTTCTTCAAGCTTGGACTTGACTCCCAACTGATCAGCACAGGCTTCACAAGCACTGAACTTAACACCTGCTTCTCTGGCATCTGCTATCAGCTGCTGAAGATGCACGTCTTCCGCAACCAACTTTGTTGGCGCACCCCAGATAATCACCTGTACGTCTTCCCACCAGCTGTTCCTGATCGAGTTATGCGCATACATCATCACCATCAGTTCTGCGGTAACAGGGTCGGCATTTGTCCATAAGATATTTAATTTGTTATTCATACTTTCTCCATGTTTTAGTGCACATTAAATTAAAACTTGGATAACAACATCAACAATTTGTAGTAGTCCACACGCAGCTGATTCTTGTCCTGTTAACCACAATCCGGGTGCATCAGAGTAATACAAGGTTTCATGTCATAAATAGATATTTTAACTTGTGACTTTTGTTCAGATTCTTCGGTTGGCCAAAATAGAAAACTCCTCCTGAACGCACATTCAGAAGGAGTCTGGTAAACTAAAGTAGCCAACGGGCTATTCAGTAAGAGTTTCAATCAGAACAAGCCCCCCTGTCGTTTTAACTAAATAAGATGCGCCCCATTTGTCCCCAACATAAAAAACATTATCGAACATTTGAAAAGGCTCTGCGTAGCCATTCTTATTATTTTTTTGAAGAACAAATTATTTTGCATTCGCTTAAGCCCCGTCTCAATTCTTTTCTTGAGCTGGGGTGTTTTTGGAGAAATATAAAAACAATTCGCACAAAATATCAAATAGGTACATATTACCATCTTCCTTTTATCTTCAAAATGGACAGAAAGCCACGATGAAACACAAGGAGAGGTTACAATATTTATTACTGCTGGCAGTCACTACAAAAAACACCATATATAAACGCAAAAAGGGCTAACTCTAAATATGAGTTAACCCTAGAATCTTTTACTAATTTTGCACAAGAAGTCCCCCGACAGAAGTCGGACTGCGGTGCCGGAAGTAGAAATCCTGTTAATTTGTAGCTCTCACCAAAAATCGGCGGGAAAGTTCTACTATTAGCTGACCCCAAGTTAGGGGGTGATACACAATGTATAAGCTCTTTACATAAACAAGTTATATTTTATGCACAGCTACAATAAATATTCATCCATTTTCACTCTTCCTGCCATCAGGTCAGCATGAGTGTTCTTTTTTCTGGAAGGAATGTATTCAGCGACTTGATAAAACCAGCTACAATTAATTTTAAGGGAGCAGGATCTCGCTGATTTCTTTGCGACTATGTTCTTGAACCGGAACTTCGGCGGGGTGTCCAACTGCAAACAGTCCGACAACTCTCAACTCAGAATCAATGCCCACCAATTCCTTGACTTTTTGTTCATCATACATTCCCACCCAACAAGTTCCGAGACCAAGTTCAACCGCTCTGAGCATCATGAAAGAAGCTGAAATTCCAACATTCATAGCCGATGCGCCAAATTTAGCATAAGCGTCCGCTGAAGATTCTCTCTCGACGTATTCATCTATCCCATCCATGGTATCACCAGTTATCAGATCATTCTCACGATAAAAGAAAGCACTGGCCTGAGAATCCTTTACATAACCAGAGATGTCCGCACAACAAACAATTATAGCCCCGGCTTCAGCCAACCATGATTGAGTTCTGGAGATATCCTTCTCGCCAAATCTTTTCAGTATATCTTTATCCTGCACTACCTTAAAACGCCAGGGCTGTGAATTCAGGCTGGAAGGAGCAAGGCGTGCAGCTTCAATTAATGCAGCAATATCCTCACTACTAACGGCCTCCGGAGTGAAGGACCGCACACTATGTCTTTGTAAAATTGCATCGTTAACTCCAAGAACCGCATTCTTTTTCATAATATTCTCCTAATGTTTAATTATATGTATTTAGATGCATTAAACACCAAATTTATACATTATTCTTTAATTTAGTTATATCCTTATGAGGAGGATCTCCAAAAAGGCGCTTATACTCACGGTTAAACTGACTGATACTTTCATAACCAACAGCAGCACACGCTCTACCGGAATTGAAGCCTTCAGTAAGCATAAGCTTTTGTGCTTCGTGAAGTCGTAATTGTTTCAAATATTGCAATGGACTCATATTTGTAGCTTGTTTAAAGTGTCTATGAAAAGTGGAAGAAGCCATATTCAATTGCTGCGCAATTTCATCAACACTAAAAGGTTTCTTTAAATGATCACGAATCATAGATATTGCCCGTACTACTTGGCTGCTTTTGTATCCCACCGTATGGAAAAGGCTTAAATTATCACCATTAGAACCTATCAATAAAAGATAATGTATTTCGCGTATTACCATTGGCCCAAGAACGCCTATTCGTTCAGGATATTTTAGAAGCTTTATTAACCGCAAAAAAGCATCCAAAAGATCAAAATCTGATTTTTGTACAAAAATACCTTTGGCTGTCCGAGATAAATCAAAATTCGGAAACGTTGTTTCCTGAACCAGATTAACTAATACAGAGCTATCGATTTCAACTCCTACAGAAAGATATGGCTGCTCAACTGAGGCTTCAAGAATGGTACTGGAAGCTGGCAAATCCACCCCCATGACCATTATATCTCCCTTAGAATATTCAAATATTTCGCTACCGATTTGTGTGCGCTTGGCCCCTTGAAGAACTAAAATTATTGAAGGTTTATAAAAACAATTCTCCACCTTCTGGGTCTTTTGCCTGCAATAGAGAGTGACTCCTTCAATGTCTGTTTGATAATCTCCTGATTTAACATCAGTATTTAGAAATCCTTCCAGCACAAGATTACGGATAGTACGGACAACTGCACTCATATAAAACTCACATCAATATAGTATTACGTATTCATATAGCTAAGCTTCATCATTAATAGCATAATCAAAATATAGGCATAGACAAAAGCAGGATTAGGCAAAAAAAAGATAGAAATGCACCATTAAACACACATATGAAATAAATATCGAGCAATTATTAGTAAATATAACCTTCGGTAAACCCAACTTAACCATTACAGAAAAAATCAAACGAAAATAACAAAATAAATAATTCTAATAGCATTGACATTTAGTATTGTACTTCTGGCTAAGACAGCAGGAGCACCAACATGGAAGTCGGTGCTATCAAACGCTGAAACCGGATTCAACCACACATGATGATGCAACCTGCTGTATAGACAATGAAAAATTAAGTATTAAATTGAAGTTCCAGACCCGCAGGATTGCTAATGACCCAGCTTTCAGGTATCAAATAGCAGGGGTAGATGTCGTAAAAATGGCGGTTAAATAGCATGCAGACACCACCTGTTAGATCAAGCCGCCCCCCCTTACAATTGATTCCAGCGGCTAAAAATTCGAGTTTTCCTTGCTGTCGTATGCTGCGTTCGATTTACGCAAAAACAGATCTTGGAATCAGGGAAGCAGTTGGAAAAGAAATATGACTAAATCGGTTTCAGATATTTTTCAAAAGCCTTCGATTTATCATATTTTCACGTCTTGATACTTAGTTATCATCTTAATTTACTGCTATACTTGTTAATAACTGTAGCTAAAATTCATCTGCATTATCGGGAGTCATTATGACATTACCTTTCGAGCGTATAGACAAGCCTACTTTTTTTGGAGCAATCTTCCTTCTTTTAAGCGTCGTTATCCCTCTTTTGATATTCCCTGAAGAAGGAGCACAATGGGTTGAAATTGCTAAAAACTTCATGACTGATAAGCTCGGCATTCTATATCTTGCGATCGGCATGGCTTCATTCTTTTTCATGGTATACATAGTATTTTCCGATATCGGTCAGATTAAACTTGGGAATCTGGATGAAGACCCAGAGTTCAAGACCGGGTCGTGGGCGGCCATGCTGTTTTGTGGTGGGATTGGCGCAAGTATCATGTACTGGGCAACTATTGAATGGGCTTATTACATACAAAAGCCGCCATTTCAGCTGGAACCGGGAAGTACTGAGGCCATTAGATGGGCTGCTACTTACGGCATATTTCATTGGGGACCGATTGCCTGGAGTATTTACCTTGTTCCTGCGATACCCATAGCCTACTTTTACTATGTAAGAAAGCAGCCTGCCCTCAAAGTCTCCAGTGCATTGATGCCGGTACTGGGAGAAGTCCGCAGTAAAGGCTGGATAGGAAAGGGCATCGATATACTTTTCGTTTTCGGACTTCTCGGCGGAGGAGCGACAACCCTGGGCCTTGCAGCTCCTTTAATTGGGGAAGGATTGCATCATTTATTCGGTCTGCCCAAAACTATGCCCAGTCAGTTGGGGGTACTGCTGGCATGCACCGCCTTATTCGCATACTCGGCATACTCCGGTATGGAGAAAGGAATTAAGGTTCTAAGTAATATAAACTTCTGGGGTGCAATAGGATTGTTGGCATTTATCCTTGTCTGCGGACCGACAATATTTATGCTTGAGACAGGATTGGATTCCTTAGGCCGTATGCTTAATAATTTTTTCATCATGGGGACCTGGGCAGAACCTTTTGGTGGATTAGGAAATTTTAGAGATACCCATTTTCCACAGCACTGGACTATTTTTTATTGGGCATGGTGGCTTGTATTTGCACCAAGCATGGGCCTTTTCGTCGCCCGTATCTCAAGAGGAAGAACAATCAAGCAGATGGTCGCCGGCTCGATTTTTTTCGGGTCCATGGGATGCTTTCTATTTTTTATGGTTCTCGGTAATTACGGTCTTTCACTTCAACTTTCAGGTACTTTGGATGTAGTCGGCATATTAAATAGCCAAGGTCCGAATGAGGCTATTTTCAGCATTCTTGGCGAATTACCGCTAAATACATTAGTTATCGCTGCATTCACGATTCTCTGCCTAATCTTCACGGCTACGACATTTGACTCCATTTCGTACATTCTGGCTTCAGTTGTGCAATCAGATGTGGGGGAAGACCCATACCGTTGGAACCGACTGTTTTGGGCTTTTGCCCTTTCCCTTATGCCGTCCATCCTAATGTTCATGGGTGGTATCTCCACACTTCAAACGGCTGCAATCGTAGGCGGCCTCCCACTGCTTATAATTACCATACTGCTGATGTTCTCAGCCATCAGGGCAGCTTCTCTGGATCTGACACATCAGAAGGACTATGTAGACCCGGTCATCAATATCGAAGAATTGCCCGATGTCGATCCATGGTCGGAAGAAGGCAAAGCTTTAGCCCGCTTTGAAAATCTCAAAGATATTGCCGTGGAAGCAGCAGAGGCCGAGCGTGAAGCTAATGAAAAAATCTATAAACTAAGAAAGGCTATGCGCTATCAAGCTCTTAACGCATCAATGAACAAATCTGAAGTGGACCAATACGAAACAGAGATCCTGAATAATGAGTTAAAGATTCTGTTAGATGAAGCCGCAGAAGCGCGGGAAAATAAAATAGCAACTTCTGAAGAAGCTCAAAAAGCCAGAATTATTTTCGACCAGCTTATGCGCGACAGGGATCAGTAAATTATCGCGCTAAATGCAAACTGAAAGGGGGAGTCGGCAGCTATCCCCAAAAAAAAGGTAACTTCAAAAACAGCGTTAGCCAGATAACAGGTCTAACAACACAGCAACCTGCTTATAGCATGTTCAGCATGAACTACTGTGCTAGAAACAGGATATAAGATCAACCATATATTTTCTGAATGATACACATTAGCTTTATTTGAACTTTTACGGCACGACCGCTACAACACGGGGAACCGCTCTTGGCAATTTAAATATTGAAAAACCTTAACTTTGTCCTGATCATCTATTTGGTCAGCCTTGCCTACACTGTAACCTTTAATAAAAACAAGAACCATGAATGCGGTTGCACTTCCGACATCAAGTTTTTTTATTTTTTTGTTTAACAGGGAGTTTAATTTTAAATGATCAACCTATGGTTCACACAAGCTCTTTGCCAGCATCATATCCGTAATATCTTTCAATTTGCGTTTCAACTCACGATAGCGCACTGATTCCTGAGCAGCTAGAGACCAAAGAATAGGCTATTTCCACTTAACACCAATAATGTCGTAAACGTGAAGAATAGGCTGAAAAGGGCTAACCCGGAAAATGAGTTAACCCTTTAATTCAAATATATATAACTACATAACAAAGCAGATAACCTATGGAATCCATTCAACAATCATCTGCTCTTCTTTCCCCTTTTTCCACTCCATAAATCCGGCATATCCCCGAATTCCATCACGAATTACAGCTTGGTAAACTTCAATGCCCTTTACTTTCTGATCTTGCGGCACAGCATTCTTTATCTCCAAAATAGCCTGCTTAATCTCAGGGGTAAGCTTTGCCCGAACTGCATCTGCAACACGCTCAAAATATCCTGCGTAAGGAGATTCCATATGAATTTGAATTATGTCAATCTGCCAAGTATCACCTTCAGGATCTTCGTACTAGGCATGCCATTCCAAACATTTATCCTCTGCATCCAATAAATTAGTATATTCAATACGACGAATACGATCATTAATGGCCAGATTCGCGATCACCTCAAACCCAGCAGATAGAGAAAATGGATCAGAGTATACATGCATATCGATATCAAGATTGCGCATCAAAAGGCCCATACGTAACGACCCAACCAGCTCAGCTCTAAAACCAGCAGCAGCCCATAGGTCCAAAATTCTGGTATCTTCAAGAACGCGTTGTGCGCGCTCCAGATTGCTCTGTGCCAGTGCAATAAAATCTAACGACATAAAGCTTTTTCCAATATTCTTTTAAAGGGAGCAGTAGCATCCAGAAACACCTGTGTGAAACATACGCAGCATCCTGCGCATAAAAAACACACACATTTCAGGTCAAACAATCCTCGAAATTACTGGAGTCTGGCACTCGAAACCTGAAGGTAGGTATACCAACTTTCTGGAACATGGCCGAGATCAGCCCGCAACTCTTACAATTTACTCTAAACAGTTCGGTGTTGTGGCTGCTTCGTTATAAATCTAGTCATCTTCAGAGTACTGCTCTTTGATTATAAGGATCTTATCTAAACTAGCCTTGAAGGCATCCACCAGTCGTGGGTCGAAATGACTACCCCGCCCATTCCAGATATAATCACAAGCTTTATCAACCGGCCATGCTTCTTTATACGGGCGTTTCGAAGTCAAAGCATCAAATACATCTGCAATAGCCGAAATCCTTCCTTCTATTGGTATCTCCTCCCCGCGCAGTCCTGCAGGATAGCCAGAGCCATCCCATCTTTCATGATGATTCAGAACTACCCGATTTGCTACCTTCATTAAATCGTAATCATGTTCGCCGAGAATTGCTCCACCGATTGTTGTATGGGTTTTCATAATCTCCCATTCTGCTTTATCAAGCTTGCCCGGCTTAGTCAGAATGGAATCGGGTATGCCGATCTTACCGATATCGTGCATGGGAGCGGCATTGAGCAAAATATTTCCTTCAGAGTCCTTCATACCTATATTTTTAGCAATAATCTGACAAAATATGCTCATACGCTTAATATGCGCTCCGGTTTCGTTATCCTTGTATCTTGCTGCAATACCGAGGCTGCGAACAATATCCTGACGCGTCGCATAAATTACTTTGGTCCGTTCCTGAACCAGTTCTTCCAAGTGCTGGCTTTGATTATATAACGCAAGCTGGGTCTTCACCCTTGCCAGAACGATGGCAGGATTAATCGGTTTTGTTATATAATCAACAGCACCAAGTTCAAATCCATATGTTTCATCCTGCTCTTCTCCCATAGCTGTTACAAAAATTACAGGAATTTTCATGCTGCGCAAATCCGCCTTTATTCTTCTACACACCTCATATCCGTCCATTTCGGGCATCATGACATCAAGCAGCACAATATCCGGCGGTTCACTGGAAAAGAGAATCTCTACGGCCTTAGTTCCGTTCATGGCGGCCTTCACTCTGTAGCGGTCTTTAAGCACTTCATACAGAAGATCCAGGTTCTGAGGAACGTCATCAACAATTAACACTGTTTGTTTTTCGTGAGAAGTCATCGCGTTCTCCTGTTAAGTGTCTTTGCGCTACCCTGAGCAGTCAGGAATTTGATATGGAGGATTATTTATTGAGATTCTACATATCCTTTTCTCACCAAATAATAGCTGGATAATAATTAGTTTGCTATACTTATATAAACCTTATCCTACACGAGAATTAAATGAAAAAGGCACATTCTTTTTTTCCGATTGATTTGCGCAGTTTCCTGACCATTACTATCTTATTTACCGGCCTTTCTTTCTGGGCGCTATTTTATTTGTGTAGTCAAGAAGTAGCTTCCGGAACACAAACCCGAAATATCGAAGAAAAGATGCACAACAAAATAAACTCAAAGACTGCTGGCTTTAACTTGAAAGATGTATTTATTGAACTCAGAATTTTTGCCAACCACTATGAGGTCAAACAATTTTTGTTAAACAGAAATCAGAAAAGCCGGCAACGATTGGAAGCGGAAGCCCTCAATCTATGCAAAGCAAGTAAACACTTTGATCAGGTCAGATTGCTAAGCAATGACGGAATGGAGCTTGTACGCGTCAATTACAATAACGGTAATCCCGTTATCGTTTCCCAGGATAAGTTGCAGAGCAAAAGCAGCCGCTACTATTTCAAGGAATCGTTAAAATTATCCCCTGGAGAAATATATACATCCCCTTTGGATCTTAATATTGAGAACGGAAAGATAGAACAACCGAGAAAACCGACAATTCGTATCAGTACTCCAGTTTATAGCGATTCAGGTGAACGCATAGGCATTACTATTTTGAATTATCTTGCCCAAAATTTACTGGATGCGATCAAACAGGAGGACTATTGCTGTTCTAAAACGATACTGCTGAATAAAGAAGGATATTGGTTGATTTCCCCGGATAAAGAGCTGGAATGGACCTTCATGTATGAAGACAAAAAATCTATTTCATTTGCTTCGAGGTATCCAGAAGCCTGGGCAAAGATTTCTTCATCTCCACAAGGTCAGTTTTACTGTCCGGAAGGCGAGTACACCTTCTCCACAGTACAGACTTCCAGTGATCCCTCTGAATCTGCTGTTATCGATGCTCTTTCATGGAAGCTTGTCAATATCTACCCTACTTACTTGATTGAAACGAAAAAGAATTCAATTTTTAAAAAATACACCGCAATTTTTACAGGATTATTTTTACTCATTCTTTTCGCAGCGATAACTCGCGCTCGCTTTGTCCGTAGCAAAGAGTTGGGACGCATAAGCTTAAAGCAGGCAAAACAGGAAGCGGAAAATGCCAATAAAGCCAAAAGCGACTTTCTTGCAAAAATGAGTCATGAGATACGGACTCCTATGAATGCTGTTATAGGCCTGACACATCTAGCTCTTAAGACGACTCTTTCCCCAAAGCAGACCGACTACCTGAACAAAATATCAATGGCTGCGAATTCATTGCTGGGAATCATTAATGATATTCTTGATTTTTCCAAAATTGAAGCCAACCAGATGGAAGTAGACTCTATCGAATTCAATATTGATGACGTTCTGAATAATATAACCAGCATGCTGAGCATAAAAGCAGAGGAAAAAGGGATTGAACTTCTGCTGCAGGTAATAAGCAACGTCCCCAGTCGGCTTATTGGCGATCCGTTACGTCTGGGGCAGGTCCTGCTTAATCTGATTGGAAATGCAATCAAGTTTACGGAAAAAGGCGAAGTCTTTGTCACTGTAGAACTTGTCGAACGATCAAATGATATAGCTGTAATCAGGTTTTCCATTGAGGATTCCGGTATAGGGATTTCGGAGGAACAGCTTGGCAGGCTGTTTCAACCTTTCAGTCAGGCTGACGGCTCTATCACCCGTAAGTTCGGAGGTTCCGGACTGGGGCTGGTCATAAGTAAAAAGATGATCGAATTGATGGGCGGGTCCCTGCAATGTGAAAGTGTTATCGATGAAGGAAGTACCTTCAGCTTCACAATTCCATTTACGTTTCAGGCAGTTCATAAGGATAGTTTTTTCACTTATCCTGATGATATCCGGGGAATACGGGTATTAATTGTAGATTCCAGCAAAGCATCGAGAGGCGTACTTGCAAATGTTCTGAAATCATTTTCATTTGATGTAACCATTGCAGAAAGCGGAAAACAGGCACTCAAGCTGCTTCATGAGAATGACACCGACTCTCCATTCCGGATGGTTATTACAGACTGGAAGATACACGACATGAATGGAATTGAGTTAACCCGCAGGATAAAAACTAGTAAGAACCTGCAATATAGGCCAAAAGTAATAATGTTAACTGCTTATAGTTATGCAGATGTTCGTTTTCAAGCTGAGCAAGCAGAATTGGATGACTTTATGCTTAAACCCTTCAACCGTTCCATTCTTTTTGACACCATTATGGAAAATTTCAACGGAAATCGGCCCACGTCCAAAATGAAGCAAAAGTCATCCAAACCTAACAATCTTCCCGAGAATATTATCGGAGCAAAAGTGCTTCTTGCAGAAGATACCCTCATCAACCAGCAAGTTGCGCAGGAAATATTGGAAGATGCAGGAATTATTGTCGATATCGCAAGCAATGGGAAGGAAGCGATAGAAACTCTTGAGAACAACGTTTACGACGCAATCCTCATGGACATTCAAATGCCGGAGATGGACGGTTTTCAAGCAGTCAAGATAATTCGCAACCGACCAAAGATTAAAGATATTCCGATCATTGCTATGACAGCTCATGCATTAGTAGGAGACAAGGAGAAAAGTCTGCTTATGGGGATGGACGACCATATAACTAAACCTATTGACCCGGATCTTCTCATAGAAACACTATCCAAATGGCTTCCGAAGAAGACAAACCATTCAGGCAGGTCTCCCGAGAGGCCTCAGTTTCCTGATGGCCAAGCCACCGACATTCCAAATCTTCCAGGAATCGATACTGAAAAAGGAATGCACAGAGTTCGGGGGAATACAAAATTATACTTAAAACTACTTGGCGACTTTGCAAAAAACAGCTCAGACAAACAAACGGAGCTGTTGGAATCGATAACAAACAAGACGTACGTAAACACTCGTGCTATGGCTCATAGTATGAAAGGTGTAGCCGGTAACCTTGGCATCGATAATCTGCACGGAATCCTTCAGGAAATGGAAGCTCTATCAGAACAGGAAACGGACATTGGAGAACCGATCATTCAAAAGTTTAAAGATGAAATTCAACGTGTTGCAAAGGGAATACTGGAGTTTTTACCCCAACAGGATGAAGACACGACAATTGCTGTTTCGATCAATGTAAAAACCATCAACAACCTGCGTCCGGAGTTGGAGAAGATTGCGGACCTCCTGGAACAGCATGACGTAGAGGCTAAAGCTATCTTTGCAACATTGAAGCCGTCCTTGGCTCAGGCTGCTCCTGTAGAGACAGCCGAATTAGCCGGTCTTCTGGATAGGTTCGATTTCGCGAAAGCGCATCAAAAAATCAAAGAACTTTTTCAGCAATGTCAAGAGATGGAGTAGCGATATGGAAAAAGCGCGCGTGCTGATAGTTGATGATATGTCTGTAAATATTGAAATGCTAAGTGAACTGCTTTCCACCGAATACCGTGTAAGCGTTGCGCTAAATGGGTTTGATGCTATTGAGCTGGCTACATCCGCCCCCATGCCGGACCTCATCCTGCTGGACATAATGATGCCCGGTATTGATGGATATCAGGTATGTAAAATTCTCAAAGAGAATGAAGATTCTCGCAATATTCCTGTTATTTTTGTGACTTCAAGGTCCGAAGTACAAAGTGAGGAAAAAGGATTTGAATTCGGAGCGGTCGATTACGTGGTTAAACCATTCAACCCGGCTGTTGTTCTCGCGAGGGTGAAGACACATATCGCATTGTATAATCAAACAAGACTACTGCAGAATCTGATCAAAGAGCGGACAGCCGAACTTGAAAAAGCCAAAAATGAAGCTGTAATGGCAAACAAGGCAAAAAGTAATTTTCTGGCTAATATGAGCCATGAATTGCGTACTCCTCTGAACGGAATCATGGGAATGACACAAATCCTGATTAATTCCAACCCATCAAAAGAAAACAGAGAATTTCTTGAAGATGCCCACCAATCGTCGACACATCTGCTTGATATGGTAAATGACCTGCTCGAAATATCTAATGTAGAAGCTGGAAAAATTAAACTTTCTCCTTGCGATTTCAATGTGCGCAGCAGTCTTAAAGGTATTGTTGCCCACTATAGCAATCGGGCAACAGAGAAGGGTCTTAAGTTGACCTTCAATATAGAAGATGACTTTCCAATAGTTCTCAACGCCGATATAACAAGAATCAGGCAGGTCCTGATAAACCTGCTCAATAATGCTATTCAGTTCACTGAACAAGGTTCCATTGATATCTCCGTCTCAGCAGTCTCCGACAGGCATGATACAGTTAAAATGTATTTTACAATAGCAGATACAGGAATAGGCATTGCCAAAGATCAACATGAAAAAATTTTTGAACCTTTCACCATTGGCGAAGACTATATGACCAAAAGATATGGCGGAGCCGGTCTTGGACTCTCAATATCCAAACACATAGTTACGCTCATGGAAGGTAACCTCTGGCTGGAATCAAGTGTTGGTAATAAAACGGTCTTCAGTTTCTTTGTTCCATGCAGAAAAGCGACATAGACTGTCTATAATGGAGCAGCCTTGGATCTTACGCCTATAGTTTTGCCCACCTAAGAATGGGGCTGCTACAGTCTCGGCAGTCAAGACTATTTCTATGTCGGCACAATCAAAGGCGTTGGACGGATCTACCAGCAGCCCTTTGCGGGCACCTATGCTGGATGAAAAAGCTCTCTGGAGCGATAATGTCCAAAATTTAAACTAAACTGACAATTTCGGTCCTATCAAAAAGACGGACTGTCAGATCAAGTATGACCCACTACAAATCACAATACCACCCACCCCGGTTGGACCTACCTTCAGCAACAGAAGGATGAAGTTTATTTGAACTTTTCTGAATAAAAAGAGGGTTAACCTGATAAAGGGTTAACCCGCATAATTTAATGATCATTCTAGGAAACCGCCTTTCTGACCCTGTTCAGGACTGTCTGCAATTCCTTTATCTCCACCGGCTTAGGAAGGTAGTCATCCATACCGACATTATAAAAAATATCTTTGTCTCCCTGCATGGCATAGGCCGTCATGGCGACAATATGTACATCCTTGTTTTCGTCGCCAACCTGCCCTTGACGAATTCTTTTTGTCGCTTCGATGCCATCCATAACCGGCATCTGGACATCCATGAACAATGCATCGAATCGATCTGATTTCAACTTTTCAAGTGCCTGGAGGCCATTCTCAACAGGAACAACATAGCAGCCAAAATTCTCCATCTGCCTTTGTGCGGCAAGCCGGCTGATATATTCATCTTCCACAAGCAAAATACGTAAAGGATATTGTTGGATATCAGAACTATACGTCTTTACCAAACCAGTTGTGCACTTTTGATCCGTAACACCGAAAAGAACCGTAAAATAAATTGTTGTCCCTTTATTTTCCACACTTTCTAACGAGATAACTCCACCCATCAGACGAATAAGACGCTTACAAATTGAAAGACCGAGTCCAGCTCCTTGATGCATACGCGTATAGCCTTCGCAAACCTGTGAAAAAGGCACAAAAAGCTCCTTGATTTTCCCTTCGGGTATACCGATTCCTGTATCACTGATTGAAAATAGGATTTTTACCGTACCTTTCTTTGAAACTGGAAGTTTATATGCATCTATTGTTATATTCCCCTGCTCAGTAAATTTCAGGGAATTTTCCAGCATATTAGTGAAAACCTGCTGCAGGCGGACAGCATCGCCCATGACATAACGCGGGACATTGGGATTTATGTTTAGAATAAGATCTACTCCACTCTGACTTGCCACAGGGGAATACATCTCCCTTAGCTGGTACAGCACATCCACCAGATCAAGTTTATTATAACCGATGTTAAGCTTGCCGGCCTCAACACGTGAAAGATCCAGAATATCTGAAAGCAGGCTTGTAAGTCTTCTAGACGATTGAATTGCCATTCTAACATACTTTATTTGTTCATCTTCCAGGTCACTGCTTTGCAGTAATTGCATCATACCCATGATACCGTTCAAAGGAGTTCTGATTTCATGGCTCATATTTGCAAGAAATTCAGATTTACTGCGATTCGCCATTTCTGCAGCTTCTTTGGCTTTGATCATAGCATTTTCAGTATCACGTTCCTTGGTAATATCGTGAAAAACACAATGAACCTGCTGAAAACTTCCGGCAGAAGATGCCATACGAGAGTTAAATGAGACCAGAATTTCTTCAGAGCTCTTTTTCAGCATTCGTAATTCAATGCCTTTAAGTTCGCCGATTGCATTAATTCTGGAGAACTGGTTTGTAAAATAATTCCGACAATCGGGATGCAAAATACTCGCAAAAGGCTTACCGAGAATATCCTTAACCGTGTAGCCGGTAACCTCCGTGAAGCGCCGGTTTACATCAAGAAACTCACCAAAAGCATTCAAAGATTGATATGCGATAGGAGCATCAGTATACAGAAGACGGAAGTGCTTTTCACTTTCTTTAATGACTTGCTCTGCCTGTTTTTGTTTCGTTATATCACGTGCTATAGCCAGAATGACCTTGTTTTCACTCAAGTCTACCAGACTGCAATGAATTTCGATTAGAATATGTGCTTTATCAACGGTAAGAAACTCAGATGAAATATTCACTTCACCAGTGTGGACAATGCTGCTTAAAATCTTCATGGTGTCATGTTCGTTCAAAATATCTTTAAGAGATCTGCCGACTAAAGACTTCGGATTATATCCG
Source organism: Maridesulfovibrio sp. (assembly GCF_963667685.1). Classification (NCBI taxonomy): domain Bacteria; kingdom Pseudomonadati; phylum Thermodesulfobacteriota; class Desulfovibrionia; order Desulfovibrionales; family Desulfovibrionaceae; genus Maridesulfovibrio; species Maridesulfovibrio sp. Next base: position 1,174,052 of record NZ_OY763931.1, read on the forward strand.
AGAATACGATGCGCCTCAGGATTTGCCTCAAGAATATCCCCGTCTGTATCAAAAATTAATATTGCATCATTAGCACTTTCAAAAATAGTCTTATACTGCCTGTCCACAGCTATAAGCTTCTGCCCGGTCACTTCTACCTTAGTTGATAATTCGTCCCGTTCATGACGCAGGCCCTGCTCTTTGTTGTGAACATTTAAGGCTACGTTTACTTTAGCAATCAGCTCATCAGTATCAATCGGGCGGGAGATAAAATCGAGCGCTCCGGCCTTCAGTCCCCGCACCCGCATAGATGAAGTGGACTGGTGGGCAGTAATGAGCAGAACGGATATATCTTTATATTCCGGCTTCTCTTTTATGCTTCTGCACAGCTCAATTCCATTTTTACTCGGCATCTGAACATCCGAGATTACAACCCCCACATCAGGGCCAAGTTTCTGCATGCCTTCTTGAGCACCCAATGCACTAATAACCTTAACATCTGGCAGAAACTCATTGAGCATTTCTTCCAGAATAAATAAGTTTTCCTTCTGATCATCAATTATAAGGATTGAATTGCGCATGGGAATAACCTCAATACGTTTACATTAACCATTTAATAAGCATTCCACGCAGAACTTTTACATCATATGGTTTGGTCAATAATCCGTCACACCCTGCGGATAGGATCTTATCTTTGTCACCTTTCATGGCTCTGGCTGTAACAGCGATAACAGGTATGTGTTTTAGATCATCAGAGCTCTTAATAGCAGCAGTCGCTTCCAACCCGTTAATACCCGGCAACTGAATATCCATGAGCACAATATCAGGCCTGATTTCGCGAATTTTTTCCAACCCGCTTTCACCGTCGTATGCAACATGAAGCTCCCCTTGAAAATCATCCAGAATTGCCTTGAGGGTGACTATATTGTCTTTATTATCCTCCACCACAACAATGGTCTTTCCTTTCCCGAAGGGGGCATTAATTCCGGAATCCGGAAATTCCACTTTACCAAAATCATTTTTCGGCAAATTCACGCAATCAGGATGCATTATATCCTGAACTGATGTAAGGATAAGTTCTTTAAGTAATTCTCTGTCCAAAGGTTCCTTACGGTTAAACTGCATGACATTCTGCTTTTGAAGAACATCAAGATCTTTATCAGTCAGCTCCCTGCCGGTGATAACTATAACCGGAGTACTTGCCGTTTCAGGTTTGGAGCGGATGGTTTCAAATAAATCAAAAACATTGAAACTTGAGATCATTAAATCAATCAGGATAAGATCTGGATTTGTCTGCTCTATTAACTGCTCTGCCTTCTCAGCACTGGCTGCATGACTCAGACGTAAGCCAAGTTCCTTTAAAAGAATTGATAGTTGCATGGTTGCAATATCATTATCTTCGATGACCAGAACATGCGCCTTGCACATTTTCTGTGTGGATTGTTCAGGTTTTTGCATCCGGATATTCTCCAGCCCGTTCTCTAGCTTTTGCAGCAGTGTTTTGACATCAAGTTCACCCTTCTGGACAATAACTCTGCTCCTATCCAAAAGCTTCTTGTGATCCTCGGAGTTGAGATCCTTAGCGGTAACTATTATTACAGGCAGATAATCCAGCAAAGGAATCCGGTCTATTTCCTCCAGCACTTGAAAACCGTCCATTCCCGGCATAATCAAATCAAGAGTCATGGCATCAGGAAGCAGGCTTACCGCCTTGTCCACACCCGACCGGCCGCTGTCAGCTTCTACGGTAGAGTATCCGGATTCCTCCAGAATAGTAGATATTATAGCACGATCATTCTCATTATCATCAACAATAAGAACACTTTTTACCGGAGCCTGCTTTTTAAGATTATTTATCTCAAAGAGCAGTTGCTGTTTGTCGATAGGTTTAGTTAAGTGACTGGCTGCGCCCAGAACGTATCCTGTTGTCGCATCGTCACTTATTGAGACTATTACAACTGGAATATCCATTGTATTGAGATTATTCTTAAGCAGGTTCAATGTTTCCCAGCCGTCCATTCCGGGCATGAAAATATCCAGAGTGATACCTACGAGCGAATTACTGGCTGCCAACTCCAAAGCCCGGCTGCCGTTATCGGCTTCAATAACAGCGTATCCGGCATTTTTAAGATGATCCGTAATTATTTCTCTTGATTTTGGATCGTCATCAACGACCAGCACCGTATCCATAGACTCATTATGATTTTTACGGCTGACTTCTAACGGAATTTTCTTTTTCTGTTTATAATTGCTCAGCCGAAGAGGAAGACGAAGGGTGAAGGTACTTCCACTGCCAAGTTCAGAAGCAACTTCCAGATCACCTTCAAGGGCTATGGCCAGTTTTTTACATATGGCAAGTCCGAGTCCTGTCCCCTCATGTCTGCGGGAAGTTGACCCGTCCACCTGACGAAATTCATCAAAAATATCTTCCTGATCTTCTGGAGCTATTCCTATTCCTGTATCTTTCACATTCAGGACCAGATAATCGTCATCATTAAGAAGCTCAACTTCAATAGTTCCTTCATCTGTGAATTTTATGGAATTAGACAGCATATTCAACAAGATCTGCCTTATCTTATCCCTGTCTGAAAACATACTCTGAGAACAATCTACTCTGGTGGTGAAAGATAAAGATTTCCCCTCTGCCATGGGCCGTATAGTTGCCGAAACCTCTTCCAACAACTCGGCCGGTATAAAATTTGATGGGTAGACTTCCATACGTCCGGATTCAATCTTTGAAAGATCCAGAATATCATTAATCAACGAGAGCAAATGTTTTCCGTTCCTCTCAATAACGTTAAGATATTCAGCCTCTTTTTTCTCATCCCGGCCGGTTCCCTTGATCTGCATCAGTTGAGACAGCGCCAGAATACTGTTTAACGGAGTACGAAGTTCATGACTCATATTGGAAAGGAATTCTGATTTAAGACGATCGGACTCCTCTACCTGTACTTTTTTCGCTTCCAATTCATTTTTCTGCAACCTCAAAAGATTTGCCTGCAACCTTAGCTCTTCCGAACGAAGACTTAGTTCTTTATTGCGTGATTCGATCTCTTCTTTTGCTTTGCGGGCGATTTCCCCTGCTTTGGTAAGCTCTTCATTTTGCGCTATGGTTTCATTATAAAGAGCATCAATCTCTTCACGTTGGATTATAGCATTCAATGCGGTAGCAATATTATGACAGGCAGTCTTCATGAATCCCTGCTCAACAGTTCCGAATTCCTTAAATGAAGTCAGTTCTATAACTCCAAGAAGTCTATTTGCAAAAATTAAAGGATAGACAAAAAGTACATTGGGCGAGGCAGAAACTGTTCCGGACTCAATAAGCCCTTCCTCAGGCTGTACAAATGTCAGAATCCGGGGGCTGCGCTCCTTGGCTACCTGCCCGACAATCCCGTCACCGTCAGCAAATTTTCTGGTTAGCTTAGCCGCTTCTGCCATAGAGTAGGAAGCCAGCATATAACTTGTTTGTTCTTTATCATCATAAAAAAAGAAAGCCCCGGTACTGGCTTGCAAATGATCGGCAAGAAATTTTAAGATTGACTCGGCAAAAGAATCCAGTGAATAAACAGCTGCCAATTCATCATTAAGATTGTTCAACCCACTCCGAAGCCATAATTGGCGAGACAAAGACCTGATCAATTCATTAAAACTGGCAGCCAGTTTTGATAACTCATTGTCGCCGATCACCGAAATCTCTTCAAAATTACCTGTCTCGGTTATAGTGGAAACTGTGGACTGAAGGTCGTTTATTCTTCCTGTAAGATGCTTGATTAAAGTTGTACTTAATAAATAAAAAAACAGGATAAACAGACCAAGCAAAATAATAGTATTGGTTAATATACTGCGCTGAACCGTGTTTGCTTCAGCCATAAAACCATCTGCTTTGTTCCTGGCGTAAGCATTTAAGTCATGCATGTTGAGTTCAAGAGTATTAACTAGTTCAACATTCTCCAATTTAAATATCTGTAATCCTTCTTCCCGTTTTCCGTCACGAATAAGAGATAAAATTTTAAGCCTGAGCTCTTTCCACTGAAAAAAAGTTGCACGAGCTTCGGCCTCCAGCTCCTGCCCCTGTTCACCGAGAATATATTTTTGTACAATGTTAAGCTGAGCAAGCACGTTTTTTTCTTCATTCTGAATAATATTCATCTGTTCCCGAAGCGCGGGCATATCATTTGAAACTATGATGTCCTTCATTACCCCCTGTATACGGATAACACCTTTGTGGGCTGCCTGAGCTGCATTAGAAACTCTGAGAGGATGTTCATATAATGTTGTCGTAAGATCTCCCAGTGCGTTCATTTCTATAAGGATGAAAACACCAAATAAAACCAAAGCGATAGCGATAGCAATAAAGGAGCCAATCAACTTTAATTTGATTGTCATTCTGTCAAAAAAATTCATAAATTCTCCATTATTCATAAACATGTAATTATTAGCGATAATAACAATTTTACCATGTATTACTATAGTTCATTACTGACATGATGAATACACCGTTACACGTTACGGGCCCAGCTTTGACCGTGAAGAATCTACATTGAAAAGAAATACAGATCCTTGCTTCGTTTCATTAAGTCATTAAAAAAGAACTTATCCCGTCGGCCCCACCTGTCATCTATAAATAATATTATAAGAATACGTTCTAATCTAGATCAAAATATATAAAATTAGAAACAAGTAGTGCTGTAAACTGTAAGCCCCCCAAGTTCGTGCCATCTGAATATACTCTTCATTAATCAATTTAGGTCCTTCGGTGGGGTGAGGTATCGGTCATACAGGTTAATAGAGACAGCCACCGACTCCTAGAATACGGTTAGTTTCGCCGCCCGGTCACATCAATTAAGTTCCCGTCTTCGAGTGCCTGTTTACGGGTATAAGAATAGACCATCCGAAATAGTGGATCGTAATAGATCAACATCAGGGTTTCTCCTCCAATTTCATATTGTTAACTAACTATAAAAATTGAAAGTTATCCTGATTGGTTTGATTTTGGCGCTGGGGGATTTGATTTTTTGGGATGATTCTGGGGATCAATCTTCGGATTTGGGTGAAACAAGTAGCTTAAGTATGTAAAAATTGAAACTTAAGCCAAGGGGGAGCGATAAAGCTATATATCCTCAAGGAAACTCCTACAGCCGATACCGGCGTTAATGTTGAAGTTGCTTGTTACAATCAGAGGCTACTTTTAGCGCACTAGTTGTTACTGAAAAGCCCCAGTAAGACTACTTACCGGGGCTTTGTGATAGCATATATTTTAACGAGACCAATGATTCCAGTCAGCTAGGTCTTTAACTCGTAACAGCATTCTATGAACATAAACTAGGCATATACTTAGCTACGAGTAATCCGGCACCCATAAGCCAGATTGCCAAAATTCCGGCTAAAATAAATGGCTTTGGACCAACAACTTTAGCTTTCTCGATATTGGTCTCCATACCAAGAGCACACATAGCCATTGTCAGCAGGAAAATGTCGAATGAATTAATGAAGTGTACAACGTTTTCTGGAATGATTCCCAGTGAATTTATGAATACGCATAAGACAAAAAGCAGTGCAAAAACAGGGAAGCCTTTTCTTTTTGAGGAGGTATCTTCTGTCTCAGCATTTTTTTCAGGGAATTTGGCAAGCCACAATCCAACTGCAATAAGTAATGGAGCAAGAAGTACCACACGCAGCATTTTAACTATGACAGCAACATTGCCCGCTTCCGGTGAAATTGCGTTTCCTGCCGCAACAGCATGAGCTACCTCGTGCATTGTTGATCCTACCCAGATGCCATATGATTGATCCGTTAAATTCAGCAGTCCGCTTTTATATAATAATGGATAAAGGAGCATGGCGATTGTTCCGTAAACCACCACAGTTCCAACCGCGATACTGCTTTCGTGTGCTTTGGCGCGTACAACCGGTTCAGTTCCAAGAACTGCCGCGGCCCCGCAAACAGAACTCCCAGCAGCAGTAAGCATTGCCAGCCTTCTGGGCATTTTGAACACTTTAGTGCCCAAAACTGTTCCGCCAATGAAAGTACTGCTTACAATAAATACATCTGCCATAATCCCGGAGAGGCCAACAGATGAAATATCTTGGAGAGTTAGGCGGAAACCATATAAAACAACAGCAGCTCTAAGCAGACGCCCGGAAGAAAATAGAATTCCAGGAACCCATTGTTCTGGCAGATTATGGCGCAGTGTGTTTCCATATAGCATGCCCAGAACGATGCCTACAATTAAGGGACTGATGTTGATCGAACTAATCATGTGCAGAGAAGAAATTTGTGAAGCCGCAGATGCAAAAAGAGCTACAAAAAGAATTCCATTGAAAGCTTTTGTTGAATAAAAGTCAGGCGAAATAATTTTTTGAATCATCGATAAATCCTCGTTTGTTTTTGTTATTCAGACTTATTCGTGAAAATTAGCAAATAGGCAAACGGTAAAAGATTGATGATTCAACAAGAAAAAGTTATCAATCAGATATGAAGTTAAGACACATAGAAATTTTTTTAGCACTGGCCCGTACTCCGAATATGCGTGAGGTCTCATCTAGACTGTTTCTGTCTCAGGCAGGGGTCTCCAGCGCTTTAAGGCTGTTTGAAAATGAGCTTGGTGTTTTGTTGTTTGATAGAGTCGGGCGAGAGATTCGTTTGAATGAAAAAGGGAGGCTGCTTTTTACCTACTTAGCCCCGCTTTACAGACAGATTGACGACAGCATTGATATGATCATGTCAGGAGCGATGGTAGGAAATGTGAAGCTAGGAGCTTCGGCAACTCTTGCGGACTATGTGCTGCCACAGGTTTTATACGATTTTAAAACCCGGCATGACCGGGTGAATATTTCTTTAGAATCTGGAAGTACAAAAGAAATCGTGAAACAAGTTGAAGCCGGCACGCTCGATATGGGCTTTGTGGAAGGTGACGTTACCTCAACAGGAGTTCGCACGGCCTCACTTTGTAAGGATAACCTTGTTGTAATCAGCTCTGACATTAAACTGGCCGAAAATGGCCCTTACCCTATTGCAAAACTTGCCGAAAAGAATTGGTTGATTCGCCAGGAAGGTTCAGGAACTCGAGAGTTGTTCCTGCAAAATGTAATGCAAAAAGGCGTTTCTCCTAAGATCTTTTTGGAATTCAGCAACAATGAAGCCATCAAAACTGTTCTGCATAACCCTGGAACGTTAACTTGTATCTCCCCACGGGTTGTTGAATCCGAATTAAGACGTAATGAATTTTATACAGTGCCAATAAGTGATGTCCAGTTTTCAAGGTTTTTTTTACAGGTTCTGCATAAGCGAAGAAATTTATCTCCGTTACTTCAAGGTATCTCTGAAGCTGTAATGGAAAGGTTGGCTAATAGTTTTGCAAAAGAGACTGCAACACGGAACACTCCCGCATCTCGATGAAACTCTCCCTTATGAAACTCATCACTCTATATATCAAACAAGTTATCTTAAAATTTTCTTATCTTTCCCAAAACAGACTTAAATACCAATCATAAAACAGTATCAACGCTCACCAGCCCAGGTTGGCACCAATAGTTGGCAGCACCCCAAAAAACCGCAAATAAACGCAAAAAAGGGAAGCTGTATTAACAGCCTCCCTTTATAAAAATCAATAACCCTTAGTACTACTTAGCAGCCTTAACCTCACACCGTTTGGCATGCAGAATAGGCTCGGTATATCCGCTAGGCTGTTTGCAGCCTTTAAAAATTAGGTCGCAGGCAGCTTGAAAAGCAATGCTCTTTTCATAGTCAGGAGCCATATTATGGTAGTGCGGATCTCCATCATTCTGGCGGTCAACCACGGCAGCCATCTGCTGCAAAGCCTGCATAACCTGAGCTTCGGTACAGAGCCCATGATGCAGCCAGTTAGCCAGATACTGGCTGGAAATACGCAGTGTTGCCCTGTCTTCCATGAGTCCCACATCATTGATATCAGGAACCTTTGAGCAACCGATGCCCTGCTCTACCCAGCGGACCACATAGCCCAGAATGCCCTGACAATTGTTTTCTATCTCACGCTGAATGACTTCGGGAGTTAATGTTCCTTCCAAAAGAGGGATTGTTAGCAGATCGTCAAGAGTTGCTCTGGATGCCCCTGAAAGCTTGGCTTGCTGCTTAAAAACATCCACGGTATGATAATGCATGGCATGCAACACCGCAGCAGTTGGCGATGGAACCCATGCGCAATTAGCTCCGGCAAGCGGATGGCCTTGCTTGGTTTCCACCATTTCACGCATGCGATCCGGCATAGCCCACATACCTTTACCTATTTGCGCTTTACCGGAAAAACCGCAGGCAAGGCCCACATCAACGTTCCAGTCTTCATACTTGCTCATCCAGCGTGCATTTTTCATGTCCGCCTTGCAAACCATAGGGCCGGCTTCCATACTGGTATGGATTTCATCTCCTGTGCGATCAAGGAATCCGGTATTGATAAAAATAATCCGGTCTTTTGCCGCACGGATGCATTCTTTAAGGTTAACTGTAGTACGCCGCTCTTCATCCATAACCCCGATCTTCATAGTTCCGGCAGTCATACCCAGAGCTTTTTCAACTCTCGCAAAAAGCTCGCAGGTAAAGGCGACTTCTTCCGGTCCATGCTGCTTGGGCTTAACGATATAAACACTTCCGGTTTTACTATTTTGAAAGCGGCCCAGCTTTTTTATGTCGTGCAAAGCAATAAGCCCGGTCATCATCGCATCAAGTATGCCTTCAGGAATTTCTGTTCCGTCGGCAAGCAGCACTGCATCGGTTGTCATGAGCAGCCCTACATTACGAATCAGCAGCATAGACCTACCGGACAATGAAAAAGTCGCACCGTCAGATCCGGTGTATTCACGGTCCGCAGCCATACGGCGCACAACCTCTTTACCACCTTTCTTAAAAGTTGTTTCAAGATCACCCCGGATAAGTCCCAACCAGTTACTGTAGGCCAGCGCTTTATCTTCGCCATCCACAGCTGCAACGGAATCCTCGCAATCCTGAATAGTAGTGACTGCGGCTTCCATAACAACATCTTTTACTCCGGCAGGATGATCACGCCCGATAATATTTTCTGGATCAATATAGATTTCAATATGAAGACCATTATTACGGAAAAGGAGTAAAGAACCATTCTGCGCGTAGCCTACAAACTGAGTAGAATCAGCAAGCAAGGATTCCGATCCATCTTTCAGCACCGCACTGAACTCTACATTTTCTTTCGACGAGATTTTGTATTCCACAACATCAGCATGTTTTCCAGCGGCAAGCGGGACTGCGCTATCCAAAAATCCAGAAGCGTATTCCATGACCTTACGGCCGCGAACGGAGTTGTAACTCTTGCCTTTTTCTGCGCCGCCATCTTCAGGAATTACGTCTGTTCCATAAAGAGCATCATAAAGACTGCCCCATCGGGAATTGACAGCGTTCAGCGCGTAGCGGGCATTGGTAATGGGCACTACAAGCTGCGGTCCGGCGATGGTTGCCAGTTCAGGGTCCACCCCTTCTGTTTCGATGGCAAAAGGCTCACCTTCAGGAAGAATATATCCTATATCATAAAGAAATTTTTTATACTCGGCAGCATCATGAGCTTGCCCCTTACGGGATAAATGCCACTTATCAATACGCGCTTGAAGCTCTTCACGCTTTTCGAGCAGTTCCCTGTTTCGAGGCATCAGATCAGTCAGAATAGATTGCAGCTCTTCCCAAAAAACAGTGCATGAAGAAATTCCTGTCCCCGGTATAATCTTATTTTCGACCAGCTCATACAGAGGTTTGGCAACCTTGAGTCCGCCAACTGTAATGTGTTCCACAATCCTTCCCTCGCTGTTTTCTAATTATTCACGCATCAAAACATTTTCCATTGGTCAGACCAATTAAACATCCGAGTATTTCTCTGTCAATGCGAATAGATGGGGGCTGAATATAAGTATATAACATCATGCGGGCTTAGAAAGTCAGGCCTAATAGAATTGATTTTTGTTCACTCAGAAGCTCAGGCGATAAGAGCTATATAGTTAAAAAATATTCAACTCTGTTGGCAGTATCAACCTTTATAGCCAAGTTGATTGGCATTTAATTGGCATAAATGTATCGGCCTCGCCAGCAAGCACATAGAGAAGAGATAGTGCAGTCTTCCTGCTGCACTCTGCCCTTCGCCTTCAAGTCCTTTCGGTGGAGCGATGTACTTGTTCATACAAGTTCAAAGAAACAGCCACTGGAACCTTGAATCCGGTCTGTTTAGCCTGTTCGATCACATCGATTAGATTTCCGTCTTCGATCGCCTGCTTTCTGGTATACGAAAAGATTACATTGAACAGTGAATCGTCAAGTGCGTGCATCATTAAATCTCCTTCAATTTCATATTGTTAAATAATCATGAAAATTTAAGGAGATACTGATTGGTTTGATTTGGTCACTGGGGGCTGCACAAAAGATCGTTACAGACGAAATTGAACAAATATTAACGACTAACTTAACGCCTCAACGACATCCTTAAAAGCCTGCTTACCGCCAGCAAGAACACCGCCATAACCTCCACCTGGATTTCCCCAGGCACTTGCCAGAAACAAACCCGACACCGGGGTTTTATTGGATATACGGGTCATGAAGGAATTATTCAGGCTCTGATTAAAACCGTATACTGATCCGGAAGCATTTAGAGTGTATCTACGATTAGTCAAGGGAGTAGCACTTTCCTGCATCACAATCATTTTGGATAAACCGGGAATGGCAAGTTCTTCAGCACGTGATATCAATTGTTCCGTAAGTTCATTTTTCAACTTGAGATAATTGGGACGGTTACTCTGTTCATATTCCTTCTCCAAAGGTTTCCATAGATCATACCCGCATAACTTTACAAGGCAGATACTTGAACACCCCTTTGGCGAAAATCCCGGAATAAGATTATCATAAGCCATTATAGAAAGGCCTTCATTTTCAAAATTACACATCATTGATTCCCGGTAAATGGCATCAAGATCATAGCTGCTGTAATATGAAACTTCAGGTAATTTAAAATCTGAAGAAATATTTCGGTCAAGTCCAAGCCAGACTATAAAACTTGAGGGACTATCAGAATAAGTCTCGATCTTCTCACGTTCTTTTACGGGAAGAATGCCTTTCGGTAAAAGATCATTATAAAGCTGAGGAACATTCGCATTACAAACAACAGTCCTTGATTTAAAAACACTGCCATCAGAAGTTTTTACGCCAACAGCTTTATTCTTTTCAATCAAAACTTCCTTAACACGTGAACCGTAAATGATCTCCCCGCCAGCATTAGTGATCGATTCAGCAAGAGCATCGGACAAAGCTTGAGAAGTTCCTTTTATGTAACTACCACCGTGCTCAAGATAATTCCCAGTAGGTAAAAGGTAGTAAAAAGCTGACAACCGGGACGGTGGAAGACCGTAATAGCCACAGCTCTGTGCCAGTACCGCCTTAAGTTTTTGGTTACTAATGCGTGCATCAATAATCTGGGCCACAGTTTTATCATGAATTTCCCATAAAAATGGAAACATTTCAGGAAAGCTCTTTTTCTGTGAGCTAGACACACCATGGTTCAACTGGTCACAATCAGCCATAACACCATTCCAAAGTTTGAAATACTCTGCTAGGCCTTTTGCTTCATCAGGAAACAGATTCAATAATTGTTTATGAAAACCGTTTAATCCACATTTAGCAGGAACTTCCAATTTAAAATCAGTGAAATTCGAACACCAAGCATGTGGATGATCCACAAATGTAAGCTTATTCCAGACATCAAGATCTTTTAAAATCTTTTTGGTGGACCCTGCCTTCAAAACAGAAGAATGCAGAGAGACTTCGCAGGTAAATTTACCACTGTCAGTATATCTGGAAAACGACGTCGCATATCCACCGGGAATATTGTACTGCTCAAGCAACAACACTTTAAAACCGTGCCTCGCTAAATATGCAGCACAGGTAAGCCCGCCTAACCCGGCTCCAACCACCACAGCGTCATACATACCATCTCCGGCAACATGAGCTGCTTTAGCAAAATTCCAACCGACAAGAGTATTCATAGCGGCCAGTGCTGAAATCTGTAAAAAAAATCTTCGATTCATCTGATATTCCTGAATGTATTACAACAATTACAAATAGTTAACTCGACGAAATAAATAATTTTAAACAAGCCATATTAATTAATCAATCAAAATTATTATAATTAGGAAAAGTTAAAAAATTAATATATTATGATGAAAAATAAACGAAAAACTGAACACGTAATCTATAGACACGGTTGACACCAAAGGTTGGCAGTACCCCTAAAAAACCGCAAATAAACGCAAAAAAGGGCTAACTCAGAAAATTAGTTAACCCTTTAATATTATACTAGTTTTGTATTAGGAAGAATTACAGAGGACACCGCCACCCCATATTCACAGACCCGGTATTGTCTTCATCAGTCTTCTATCCAGTAAATCTCATACCGTCCCTGCTCCAGTTATCAGCCTGTATGTTTTGAATCACCCCACAGAATCCTATCAGTCCTTTTCAACTTATGACCTAATCATCATCCGGCAGCATCAGAGTAATACAGGGCTTCATGTCATCATCCGGCCCGCACTGACAGACTACTTCTACTTCTTCAAGGGTCCTCGGCGATGACCTGGTTGAAAATAAAACCTGAAAGCTTATCCTGCTCTGGTCCAGTTTATCCTGCAGACCGCACGGAAAAATGATCGCTGAATGTCAACGCACTGCCCGTTGTAGCCAAAGACACCCCCAAGAAGCTGGTAAGCATGCTTTCAAAGCAGGACCTCATACCCTGTACTAACAAACCAGGGTGATTAAATACTAATCACCCTGGAACGCTATGAACATCCGAAAGCAACCAAAGCCCCCGGGAACAAGAGCCTCGCACTATAAACATTGCACAAAAAATTTTACATCAGCCCCTGAATCCAGATGTGGTTAATTAATGTTATGGAACGGATTAACCATGTTGTGCTGTCTTGCATCAGCCCCGAGAAGAGTTACAGAGTTCACCCCGTCAATTTTCATTGCGATGGCTTTGATATTATCAAGTTGCTTGTTGCTGAAACTGCTTATCGGCTGTGGAAAATGTATAGTTACGTGACCTTCATCACATGACACCAAAGCATGAGAAGCAATTTGTATGATTCCGACCTGAACATATGAAGCTATGGCTATGTTATCGATATACTTTTTATCTTCAGCAGTAATTTTAAAAGCATCCTTTTGAACTGTATTGCAGATTATATTTACAGCATCATCAACCGACAGTGCTCCGATATGGAGAACCATATCGTAAAGCCTGCTGTCCCATGTATCGATACCGTAAACCTGAAGCCCCCATTTTCTGCGCTCTTCGTCATCTTTTTTTAATATATATCTGGCCTGATCTTTAGATATGTTTTCTCTCTGACTTTCTTCACAGACTCTATCTTCCATATTCGCAGTAATCCTGACTTTAAAAATATGTGGAATATTGGATAAAAAATATTGTCCCGCCAAGCCGTGATATACAAGATTATCCTTCTGGGCATGCTGCAGAAGAGAACTGCGAATATGCGCCAGATACTTTTCCTTTCCATGTGTAAACCGTTCAAGAATTGAAGGAGAATCATGAAGGGCCCTGACCAGCTTTACTTCCGGTATGTCAAACTCCTTCGATGATTCCAAAAGAAGATCTCGGGAAACACAGCTGTAATGCATAATTTCAGCTACTTTTTCAGCTATCTCTTTTCCGCGACTGTAAGATCCTCTTGAAATAGTAATTATGGACATAATGTTCTCCTGAAGTTGATCCTCAAAATTAAATATGAATCTGCACCGACTGGTAACATCAAAAAGGAATAATTATTTTTAACACGATTATACCCTAACAGCCATATCTAGTTAAGAGATATGTTACTGACAGTCACTCAGATTTATCGTCTATCCTTTGGGTTTACATCTGGAGGATAAAATGAAAGATCTACAAAACGTATTCGGTGAACATCTTAAATAGTTAAGAAAATCAAAAGGACTGACACAGGATAAGCTTGCTGAACTGTGTGGCATCTCTGTGCAGTATTTAGGAGATGTGGAGCGTGGGAAGGCCAATGCGACCATCAACGTGCTGGCAAAGATTGCACAGGCACTTGGAATATCAGTGGCCGAACTGTTTGATACCGCAGAGTTCCAGTTGTTCACTGAAGACCTACGAAAACTCATGAGCGACTATATTTCCAAAGCTGACAGTAACACCCTGCGCCAGCTTTACGGTATCACTCGGATCATTTCTCGGTAGTTACTGATACAACCTGCCCAAGATCACCAAAACCCCACTGCTCCACTACTGTACAGGTTCAACGACACAGCTACTGGAACCTTGAATCCGGTTTCCTTGGCCTGCCCGGTCACATCGATAAGGTTTTCGTCTTCAATCGCCTGTTTACGAGTATAGGAATAGATCATCCGAAACAGTGGATCGCAGTTAATTACCCTCAGTAAATCTCCTTCAATTTCATATTGTTAAATAATCATGAAAATTGAAGGTTATCCTGATTGGTTTGATTTGGTCACTGGGGTGGTGATTATCTTTCGATTTTTTTGGTGATTCTGTGGATCAGATGGTAATGTGGCAGCATAAAAAAGAGCTGGCGAACAAATCCACCAGCTCTTCACAATTTACTTTGGATGCAATCAGTTAAACATCTTTAAGCTCATCAATGAGTTTTTGAAGATCCCCCGTCAATCGAGCAAGATCGGAGACAGCAGTCATTGATTGCTGCATAGCCTCGGATGTCTCCATCGCAATACGGTTTACTTCATCAGAACCACGATTGATCTCCTCACTTGCAGCAGATTGTTCTTCACTTGCTGTAGCAATAGCTCGAACCTGATCAGCGGTTGATTCAATATTTTCAACAATTATCTGAAGACTTTCACCAGCTTTACCAGCATGTTCCTTACTTTGAGAAATCAGCTTGGCCGCATTGTCCATTTCTTCAATATTCGCGCGGGTGCCGGACTGAATACCTCGAACTGACTGCTCTACTTCTTGAGTAGCCTCCATTGTTTTTTCAGCCAACTTACGAACTTCATCAGCAACAACTGCAAAGCCTCGTCCTGCTTCTCCGGCCCGAGCAGCTTCAATAGCTGCGTTGAGTGCAAGCAGGTTCGTTTGGTCTGCAATGTCGGTAATTACAGTGACAACCTTGGAAATATCCTCTGCCTGATCTCCAAGTACGTTCAACCCTTCCACCATTTTGACGGAAGCTTCGTTTACTGAATCAATTGAGGCGACAACGTCACCGACAATCTTTCCTCCATCTTCAGCTTGACCTTTAGCATCCATTGCACTTTCCGCAGCCTGCGATGCATTTTTGGCAACTTCAAGCACTGAAGCATTCATTTCTTCCATTGCAGTAGCTGATTCAGAAGTGCGTTCAAGCTGAATTTTAGAGCCTCGAGCAGATTCCTCTATCTGGGAAGAAAGCTCTTCTGACGCAGAAGTAACTTGTTCAACAATACCTTCAAGATGATTAGCTGCCGCTAACATTCCTTCAGCCTTAGCCCGCTCTGCCTGTTTGCGGGCTTCTTCAGCTTCCTGAGTGGCAATTTGGGCTTTTTGCGACTCTTCCCGAGCGAGCTCAGTCTTCTCTTCTGCACTTGCAATCATTTCACGAAGCCGCTCAACCATCTTCAATAGACTTGTCTGGAGCAGACCAATTTCATCGTTACGATCAACTTGCAGATTCGTTTCTAAGTCTCCTTCAGAAATTTTTGAAGCAACATCCACAATGCCTTTTACCGGAACAACCACATTCATTTTTAGAATGAAAAATACCCCCAACCCGATAACAAACATAATAACTATTGCCGACGATATGATAAATATGCCTATCGAACGCGACTCGCTAAAAAATTCGGAAACAGGAGCTGTAGAACAAATAATCCATCCTGTTTTTTCTGATTTAGTAAAATATGTTAAACAACGTTCTCCGTTATAATCGTACTCAACAACGCCATCGCCTTTGCTTACAATCTCTCTTCCCCACTCAAATTCATTAGCCAGATTGAGCTTTGCAATCAATTTTTTGTCTTTATGAACTATAACTAATCCATCATCACTTGATATATAAATATACCCTGTCTTACCAACAGTTATGTTATCAATAAATTTCTGTGCAAAGGCACTAATTTCAATTACTAAAGCAACAACTCCTACAACTTTACCATCTTTTTTTACTGGATGAGAAGCCATTAGAACAGGAGCTCCTGACGTTCTACCTATAATAACATTTGATAAATACGGACTTCCCGCAGCAGCAGCTTTAAAATAAGCACGATCTGAATAATTATTACCGATTGATTTTGTTTTTGAAGAAGCTGTAACAATACCATTAATATCCATAAGATTCATACGTGGAACGATATTTTGTCCTCCGACCATATCTTTAAGCACAGAAACAGCTTCTCGTTGCGCTTCTTTATCTGAAATACCGTTACTTGCAGAATCGACAATTTCCTTAAATTTTGAAATTGCGGCAAGCTTTTGTTCAAGACCATCAAGCCAAATATCAATTAATGATACGGTATTAGCAAGCTTAGCAACATTCAGCGATTCTGCTGCTGCTGAGGACGAATTAACCGATTTCCGATAGACCAACGAAGACATCGTGAACAGACATACGATGATCAAAACCAAAGTCGGAATAAGGAATTTAGATGATAAACTACGCATGCCCCCTCCATTTATAGAAATTTATTACATAACTATACTTAAAACTAAGTTAACAACATTTTCCACCTATATCAAATATTCAAAATACTGACTGTGTAGTCATTTTGGCGGACAGACATAGTTGTTAATTCAGTTTAATAGACATTTATATTTTTAATATTTCTTTGAATCAATACATTATATTAAGCATCAAACAAACTAGACACACTCAATATGACAGACATCAAACCTTCCAAGATCAGGCTTTTGGCAATAACAATCACAGCTGCCGCAATTGTACTGACAACAACCTTTGCTATGGCAGCAAACCCTACAAACAATGCATGGTCCAAGCTGGATTCAAATACCGCAGACTTTATTAAGGAACGCTTGAATCATGAATTATGCAGCTTCACGACTGATGGCAGCGGCAGAATTCAAGCTACTACCGCAGACAAAAGCCTGTCACTTAAGGCTGACTCCGAGACAATCAGGTTTGATAGTGGTGACAACTGGTTTGGGCTAAAATTAAAATCTGTAGGGCGTTCCGGTAATATGAAAAACGTGGGGTCGCCCATTGTCAGTTCCAAATCTAACGAACTCTGCATGGTTTATAAAAAACAGAGCCTGACACAATGGTATAAAAACGGAGAACAAAGCATTGAGCATAGTCTTGTTCTGAATAAAAGACCTGCCGGAACAGGGAAACTTAATATTTCCTTTGCTGCAACCGGTAACCTCACCCCGGAACAAAACGGAAAGGACATTATCTTTACCGGTACTAAAAACATAAATTATTCCGGAATAAAAGCATGGGATAGGACAGGTAAGCGTCTTCCCTGCTTATTAGTTGCCGATTCGGGAAATATCAGCTGGATCATTGACGATGCTAAGGCCCAATATCCTATCACTGTTGACCCTACTGTCTCTGTTGCAACAGCTCTAATACCAACGGAGGAAGTAGAAGATAATGATTACTATGGAAGCTCTGTTGCAGTTTCGGACGATACCATACTTATTGGAGCCATGAGGGCTGGTGAAGTATATATTTTCTCAAAAAATGCTGACAATAACTGGGTCCAAACACAAAAACTATCTGGAGAAATATCTTTCGGATATAGTTGCGCAATTTCCGGAAATGTCGCTGTTATTGGAGCATATACTGAAAATAAAGTTTACGTCTATTCAAAAAACACAGACGGGGAATGGATCGCTGACACAGATTACGGAACAAATGGAATTATAGAAGCACCTGAAGATGGCAACTTTGGGTATAGCGTTTCTATATCCGGCAGCACGATTGTTGTAGGCGCTTCAGGATATAAGTATGGTGATAAAAATAGTGTAGGTACTGCCTATGTTTATGAAGCGATGAAGCCTGAGCCTTTCCAACTTAAATACTATCAATACAGCTCTGACGCTAAGGTAAATTCACAATTCGGGATTTCTGTTTCTATTTATGAAAATACAATAGTTATTGGAGCCGATGGAATGCTTAATCGTCAAGATTCTGCATACATTTTTACGAGAGAGACTAGCGATGAAAATGGGTGGACTCTACTTAAGGAACTAAAAGAAAATGACACAAGCTACTTTGGACATTCTGTAGCAATATCCGGTGATATAATTGTGATTGGAAGTTGCGGCCCCACCAATGATAATTATACTAAAACGGTTGGAAGTGCATACATATATTCTAAAGATAAAGCGAGTGAAGATAATAAGGGCTGGGGGCTGGTTCAGAAGCTAACGCCTCAAGAAACAGACGGCAATGAAGATACTGCCGCACTTCATTTTGGACAAAGTGTTTCCATTTCCGGAGATAAAATAGCAATTGGAGCGCCCGGACAACTTATTATTAATGACAGCCCGGGGGCAGCCTATATCTTTGCCAAAGGCACCAATACCAACGGAGCTGAATGGCATATTGTTAAAAGACTTGCACCAAGTACTGATAGCCCGGTTAATCATAAATTGGGCTACAGTGTTAATATTTTCCAAAATCATGTAGCTATAGGTCAACCTGCACCAAAGGAGTCTCCTAGCTCTAAAGGCTCTGTATTCTTTTACAAGATTACTGATGACTCAACACCCGGCGGTGACTCGGACGGCGACTCAGACGGCGACTCAGGCGCTGACTCAGGTGGAAATTCAGGTGGAGATTCAGGCGGAGATTCAGGTGGATCAGAGACGACTATCCCGGATAAAATAGTTGTACCGACTAAAGATCAACCTTCAGGGACAAGTGTTACCATTGATGAAATTGAAATAAAGGTAAGAACAGCAGATGAGCTAAGGTCACAATATCAAAACGTGGGCATGGATTCCATGCTGGGCTCACAGATTTATGATTTTTCAGCAACGGTCACAGCTAACCAGCTGGCTTACTTTGCGTTCAACAGTACAAGCCTTGGGGAACGCAGGGCCGGAGAAGTGAAACTCTACAAACTTTTTACAGATAAAAACAGTCTGCAATACACGTACAGTCCAGATAAAACTCCTGCAGAAGAAGGTTGCTTCTGGATAACAGATGAAGGAAATAGCGGACAATATATTGATCCAAACACAATACTGGTCGGAGGACGGAGTTACACTCTCAACTTCTCTATTCTCGATAACGGAGAATATGATGCAAATTCGACAGCAGGGGCAATAACCGACCCGGTTGCTCCGGGTTTGGGACCTAGCGAAGAGACCGGGTGTGTATTTAACCCTGACGCGGATTTCAGCTTTGAATGGTTACTATTGGGTATCAGTATTGTCCTGTTACTTTTCAGAAGCCGATTCGAAAAAGAAAATTAAAAACCAGACGCTTTACATCAGGCTAATCAAGAACCTCATTATTTTTTAATGGGGTTCTTTTTCTTTTTTGGTTACCCAGCATAGCCTCTACTTTTCAGGCCCCCTAAGAATGGGGGGACTACCTCAGGCCCGCACTGGCAGACCACTTCTACTTCTTCAAGGGTCCTCGGCTGTGACTTGGTTAAAAACAATACCTGAAAACTGATCCTGCTCTGGTCCAGTTTATCCTGCATCGCTAACAAACACATGCTAAACAGGTCATGGAGTCGACCAGTAACGCTCTGCCCTTCGCCTTCAAGTCCTTTAGGTGGAGTGATGTAGCGTTCATACAAGTTCAGCGAAACAGCCACTGGAACCTTGAATCCGGTTTCCTTCGCCTGTTCGGTCACATCAATTAGATTTCCGTCTTCGATTGCCTGCTTCCGGGTATATGAAAAAATTACATTGAACAGTGAATCGTCAAGTCCGTGCATCAGTAAATCTCCTTCAATTTCATATTGTTAAATAATCATGAAAATTGAAGGTTATCCTGATTGGTTTGATTTGGTCACTGGGGTGGGGTGATTATCTTTCGGATTTTTTTGGTGATTCTGTGGATCAGACGGTGGTGTGTGTTCTGAGGCGGATTCTTCGGTTGACCGAAGATGACTGCAATTTCTATGAATCATTAAAATATCGATGTTGCAAGCGGAAGAACTAGTTGATATTAAAAAAATCAAACAACTGCTTAATTAGACACACCAGAAATTATTGGAATAGGCCGCACAGAATGTCAGAAAACACATCTCAATTTACTTTACTCAGCGATCAAGTTTCTAGTGAAGATTTGTACCCAGAACAGACCCATAAAAAAATTGCATCAACACTAAAGAATATAATAGCGACGACTCCTCAAGGGCAAACAGTCAGCCTTGAAGGTGGCTGGGGAACAGGCAAATCAACAATAGTTGAGATATGTAGAAAGTTAATGGAGAATGATCCAAGTGTTAACACTCATTTCTTCTATTTTGATGCATGGCAACACGCAGGCGATCCATTACGAAGAATATTCCTAGAACTATTTGCAGACAAATGCATAGAAAGTGAACTTACCAACTCTATTGACAAAGAAGAACTAATACGAATCAAATCTATTGTCTCCAACAGAACGAAATATTTAAAAACGACAACAAAAACAACCGCCACAGGATTAGGAAAAATACTAAGCATAGCAACGTTGCTAGTTCCAATAGGAATTTCGCTAGCCAGAGGTATTGATTATTCAAAATTAACATTTGATACAAGCTTGCCTGTCCACTGGCATGCGATAATATCATTTACATGCTTATTCGCACCTATTTTAGTACTTTTAATAAATCTAATTAAATGCCTAATTAGATATAAAACAGACATAAAAAAAATCTTTGCTGTCAAGAATTGGGCTTTCCTTTCTTCTGAAGGAGGCAAAACAGAGGAGCAAGAAGTCTATGGAGAAGAAAGAAGCACTGTAGAATTTGAAAAATATTTTAATGAACTATTAGAATTAATAGTTCATAAAACTCCAGATTTAAAAACAATCATCGTAATCGACAATCTTGATCGAGTAGAGCCTCAAGAAGCTTTAAAGATTTGGAGTACTCTTCAAACATTCATTGCAAACAAAAAAACAACCTGCTCAACAATAAGCTGCCTTAATAACCTTTGGGTAGTTATACCATGTGACATTAGGTCATTATCCAAATTATGGGCTAAAGAAATTGATCCTACCGAAAGTAAACCCCAAACAAATTCATCAATAGGACAACGCGCACTTAGCTTCTTTAACAAATCCTTCCAGATTCGCATTGAAGTACCCAAACCCATTCCTAGCAACTGGAAAGATTTTTTCTTCAAACAATTAACTAAGAGCCAACTTACATGTGAAAACAATATCGGAAACAGATTATATGAAATCCTAATGCTGTCCTTTAATGATCTATCAGCACCTCCAACACCTAGAGAAATAAATACATACCTCAACCATATTGCGATAATACGCAACTATGCTGAGTCTGACATTTCTACTGAATGCATCGCATATTACGTGCAAGCTAGATATTTAAAAGGAGAAACTCCAAACTCTATCCGCAATGGATTAGTTGCTGGGATATTCCCTGAAGAAACATTCAAAAAAAATATTTCTTTACCAGTCTCCGATATTGCAGGCTTATCCTTTGGTGTTAACTCCAAAAAGGGGCTTGAGTTACTTTTCGAAAATGAACTTAAACTAGCATTCGAAGATGATACTGGCGATAAAATTTCAATACTAGAACAAACTCACAATGACATCTTCTGGGAAATGTTAAGGTGGTACTTCACAAACCACAAGATTGAAGTATTTCATAGCGATGCAGTATACACAGGACTGCACTACGAACTTGAGCAATGCGAATTTTTATTAAAAAAATTACAATCGCTCAAAATACATTTTGATCCTAGTTACGACATTTCATCATGGTTAAATTATGGAAAACTATTACTTGCTACTGGTTATTCTTCATCAAGATTGTGGGATAAATTTGCGCATGCATTTGAAGAAGACATAATATCGATACATCAAGAAGAAAATTCTAAAAGAAAAGACCTACTCATGGATGTTGGTTCAAACTTTAAATATTTGATTGATATATTTAGCAACTACAACATTCAACCAGTCACTCTAAACAAGCTCAATTTAATAACATGGACGCTTTGGTCCCAGGTGACAAATATACTTGATTCAAAGGCGTACAAATGGATCGTACCAAACAGCAACAACTTAAATTCCGATGTTGAAATATATAAAACAAGCACTTATTACTTATTTGACTATTTATATAAATCAAACACACAAATACCAGACAAATTAATTGACACATCTGTAAAAGCCTTTCAGGATACAAGCTTTTTCAAAAGCAACCAAGAAGGTCATTATAAAAACATGATGACTCTTATTGCTATGAACTTAGTAGATCAAGAACGTGTAAACAGTATTCTCTCTACACCTATAAAAGAAACTCATTTTTGGGCACAAATACAAATACACATCGCGAACAATTCGGAAATATCAAAAAAATACATTAACAATATCATTCTTTTGCTCCATTTAAATAAGTTCAAAAGTATTCCGTGTAGTACAAACAATGATACTCAGCATATAAACAACCTATTAAACTCAGCCATAAGCAATCCCAACATAGCAGAAGACTATGATGTTTTAGAATTGATAAACACTTACGGAAACTCAACAATCTTAACAGAAACATTACTTGAAACTGAAACAAACTGGTTTCGAGCTCTATTTATTCAGACAATTAATCATCAAAATGAGACGTCTTTATTCTTTCAGTATGAGAACATTCTTGAAGATTTCAAAAAAGTAAATGACGTTCTTGAGCAAAGTAAAAAATATAATGATGATATAAGAAAAAAATATATAGATTTATTACTGCAAAGCTTAACAACTAAAGACGATAGAAATATAATAACAGAATCTACAGATATAGTTACCCTTGCTGAGGCATTATCCCATTTTGCAGACCGGAATGCTTTCTCTGAAAATGACCAATTTATCCTTCAAAACAAAATAAGCCAACTAGAAACCGCTTATTTAAAAGAAGACTTAAAGTCAGGGTTCCTGTGGTCATTAATAATTCAGACTCAAAAGGACTACTCTTTGCGTGAAAACGCATACAATGCGTTAAAGCAAGCAGCTACAGAAAACGGGTATTGGGATCTATTAGATAACTACGCTAAAGACCAATGGGGAAAATTCATAAAACTCCTCAAACCAAAACTTGCTGAATTATATAGCGAAACAGTAGAAGCTAAAATAGCTAATGGACAGATTAACTTAAACCTATCGTTCATTGAGAGCCATAAAAAGGTGTTAGCAATAGCAAAAGAAGATACAATAAAGAGCTTAATTCGCTTTATCGACCAAGAGGAAAAAGCGTTGCCACATATAACTGACATGTTAAGCAATCAGTCGAACATCCAAATTCCTACTGACTCTACCATCTCATCAATGTTAGAAACGAAACTCAGTGAATTTAATGACGGGAATAAACAGATACAAATCAATCAATTAACTCAACTATCTGAAATACTTGGAATTAACTTAAACAAATCATCAGAAGACATACATACCAACACACTATAGACACTAATTATAACAGCAATCACAACATCACTCACCAACCACGGTTGGCACCAAAGGTTGGCAGCAGCCCAAAAAAAACGCAAATAAACGTATAAAAGGGTTAACCCAGAAAATGAGTTAACCCTTTAATATTATACTAGTTTTGTACTAGATGGTGACCCCGGCAGGAATCGAACCTGCGGCACCAGGATTAGGAATCCTGTGCTCTATCCTACTGAGCTACGGGGCCACTTTATGTGAAAACGGTTGAAGAACTTTAGCGCATTTCTCCATCCGAGGCGAGAACTAATATCCAAAGCACTTGCCTATTGCAAGTAATTTTTGAACTTTTTAACAATTTTTAAGATCAACCATACTTTCACGAAAAATATTATCCCTACCTGCGTTTAATACATATAATTAAGGCTGAGTTTGAGGCCAGCCTAAAAAAAATCGTATAAACAAACACATACTGTTGACAGGCGTATACATTCATGACAGAACGCTTTTTCAGCTTAACACCGTTAAGCTTAGGAGAATCAACGATGAATGCTAATTCAAAAACAATCGATGCACCGCAGCAGCCACTGCGTATGCTGATACTGGATGCCGCCCGCAAACTATTTGCCGAACATGGATACGCACAAGTCTCCATGCGTAAGCTGGCGACAACTATCGGCTACTCGCCGACAACTATCTATCATCATTTCAAAGATAAAAAGGAACTCTTCCTCTGCCTGACCGAAGAGACCTACCGCGATTTCCTGCAACGCATCAACAGCATTATCGCGACCACTCCCCCGCCACGTGAAGCACTTAAAAACATACTTTACACCCTCGTAGATATGGGACTTGAAAACCCCAGTGCATACCGGGTAGGTTTCATGATGGAAAGTGACCTCTGGAAAGATCACAACGCGCATTTCCAAGACAACCCGCTGGGTAAAACCATGTACAACCGCATCAATCAATGCGTAAAAAATTGTCTACCCAAAGACTGTACCGAGGAAGATATTCTGGTTACATCAAATTCTGTTGTTGCAGCAACACACGGGCTGACCTCTCTTTTAATCACATACCCTACCTTTGAATGGGGCCCGCTGGACAGATTGAAAGTACAAGTTATCGACTCCGCCGTTGACGCCATCGCCTGATTACTATAATCGAACAAATTTTTTTCGCACGGGTCGGAGTTAAAATCCGTTTACATAAGGAATTTCACCATGAACAAGAAAAGCGCCATGAAAATAAATAAGAAGGCCAAAAATCAAGTTGTTTCGCTGCTGCAGCCCAAAGATGCCCTGAACCGGGTAATGAAACGTTTCCGTTCTCTGCAATCCCCTGAAGGGTACTGGGTTTTCGCTCTTGAAGCGGATGTGACGATCCCATCCGAATACATCATGTTCAACAGATTTCTGGGACGCAAGATGGATAAAGGACTTGCCGAACGGCTTGGTAACTACATTCGTGCCAAACAGATGCCTGATGGCGGCTGGCCCCTGCATGACGATGACGGCCCTATGAATATTAGCGCTTCTGTAAAAGCGTACATGGCTCTCAAGATGCTTGGCGATGACAAAGATGCGGAACACATGGTCCGCGCACGACAGATTATCCTAGCTAAGGGCGGTGCGGAGACATCCAACGTCTTCACCCGCATCTGCCTTGCAACCTTTGGACAGATTCCGTGGCACTGCCCCCCGGCCATGCCCATTGAAATAGTACTGCTGCCTAAATGGTTTTTCTTTCATCTGGATAAGGTTTCTTACTGGTCACGCTCAGTTATCTATCCGCTGCTGATCATCTACGCCAAGCGTCCGGTCTGCCGTCTGCGTCCGGAAGAAGCTGTGCCGGAACTTTTCTGCAAACCGGCAGAAGAACATATCCATATTGACAGATATCGCGACAAAGGCTGGCGGAAAAACCTTTTCATTCTGCTCGACCGCGTTCTTAAACGGACCATGCATCTGGTTCCCAAGTCCATTAACAAAAAAGCCCTGACCTTTGCTGAAAAATGGACCCGCGAACACATGGCAGGACGTGGCGGAATCGGTGCAATCTTCCCGGCAATGGCTAATGCTGTGACCGCATTGCACCTACTCGGCTATGACGAATCCGATCCTGATTTCGCACGCGGCATGCAGGCTGTGGACGACCTTATGGTCGACAAATTTCATGTTCCGGAAAAATCCCCATGGGAACACACTGTCGTGACAGGCGGAGCAGAACTTTCCGCAGCACCTGAGCTGGATATTTCACCTGACCATGGTACAGCTGAAAACCTCGAACAGGCAATGTGCCAGCCCTGCAACTCTCCGATCTGGGATACCTGTCTGGCCCTCTCGGCCATGATGGAAGCGGGCGAAGATCAGGATAGCAAATGCACACAGAAATCCTTGGAATGGCTCTGGGATCAACAGATTTTTTTCCGTGGAGACTGGATTTCAAAAGCCCCTGCCCTTGAAGGCGGAGGATGGGCATTTCAGTTTGAAAATACCTTCTACCCCGACCTTGATGACACCGCTATGGTGCTCATGGCCATGTGCCGTGCCGGGGTTCTGAATCAGCCCGAACACCGTGAGAATTTCGTTAAAGGCGTAAACTGGCTCATCGGCATGCAGTCCTCAAACGGCGGCTGGGCTGCCTTCGATATAGACAACTGCGCGGAATACCTGAACGACATCCCCTTTGCAGACCACGGCGCACTGCTCGACCCGCCCACTTCGGACCTGACCGCCCGTGTCATCGAACTGCTGGGCGTAATCGGATACGACAAGAGCTTCCGCCCGATTAAAAACGGCATAGACTTCCTCAAAAAAGAACAGGAAGACGACGGCTGCTGGTTCGGTCGCTGGGGGGTCAACTATATTTACGGAACATGGTCTGTTCTGTGCGGATTGCGTCAGGCCGGTGAAGACATGAACTCCTCCTACGTCTGCAAGGCCGTGGAATGGTTTGAAAAGCATCAGAATAAGGACGGCGGCTGGGGCGAATCATGCCTGAGTTACAATGATAAGAATTACGCCGGACTTGGTGACTCCACAGCATCCCAGACCTCATGGGCTCTGCTGGGCCTCATGGCCGCCGGACGGGTTCACTCCAAAGCTGTCAGCCGAGGAGTCCGGTACCTGCTTGATACCCAGAAAGATGACGGAAGCTGGGATGAAACCCTTTTTACCGGAACCGGATTCCCGCGCGTCTTCTACCTGCGCTATCACGGATACTCCCAGTACTTCCCAATGTGGGCGCTTGGCGTATATCAACGTTTCTCCGCAGAAGAAGATACCATGCAGATTCTCATGCGTCGAAAATCCCCTCTCGACCTCGGCAGGAAATGGTAGAATGAATAAAAAATCAGTACAGATCAAAAAGGTCGTCCCGGCTTATGAAACAGGCCCGGACGACCGCATGCATTGCCACTGGCTCATGAATCACATGCAGGAAGCAGCAACTCTCCATGCTGATACGCTTGGAATAGGTGTTAATGACCTCGCTAAATCAGGACAGATGTGGGTGCTGACCTCCATGCGCATCGGGATAGAGGAACTCCCCCGGCGTGAAGAAGAGTTCGAACTGACCACATGGTCCCGGGGAGTAAAAAGATTGCGCGCCTTCCGCGAATTTTCCGGCTGTGATGCAAATGGACGGGAAAGAATCCGCGCATCTTCAGAATGGATGGTGCTTGATGAAGCTACACGCAAAC
Source organism: Maridesulfovibrio sp. (assembly GCF_963667685.1). Taxonomy (NCBI): domain Bacteria; kingdom Pseudomonadati; phylum Thermodesulfobacteriota; class Desulfovibrionia; order Desulfovibrionales; family Desulfovibrionaceae; genus Maridesulfovibrio; species Maridesulfovibrio sp. The sequence goes on from NZ_OY763931.1 coordinate 1,201,356, forward strand.
CGATTGTAATTAACCCGGACTTTAATTTTTACGCACAAGACAAATGCGTTTTCCAGAACGCAATGAAACGACTGCGCCCCGGAACCCCTGAAAAAGAAATCCGAACCTTGACCGTTGGCTACAGCTCCCTTGACGCTAACGGACACGTCAATAATGCTGAATACCTGCGTTGGTCCTTCGACGGACTGCGCCCGATGGGTCTGGATCAGAATGAGATTAAATCCATACGCATTGCTTTTCTCTCTGAAGTCTTTGAAGGGAACATAATTAAGTTAATGAGTTGCAACTGTTCAGATGATGGTTTTGAATTGATAGGGTTCAATGAGACTGAAAATAGAGCCGCTTTTGCGCTGAAAATTGAATAATTCTGGGCTTAATTCCTTACATCCCTTGACTTCCCATCATTTAAGAGCTAAATATACCGCCTTTCGTGCAGTAATATTACTGCGCGGTCTTTATTATGTTCCGGGTCTTCAGTCTTTGCAAAATCAAGGATAACGGAGAGTTGCAAGGGCAGCTTTTCGCGAAAAAGAAGACTTTTTATATTTGTCCGCACTTGTCGGACATCGAAACATTTTTTCCGCAAAGAGAGAGTGGATATGCAAGTTGCAGGTAAAGAACTTGAGGTTCAGCAGGGTGCGCTTTGCGGCGAGGTTCTCCAAGAAGCCTTGTCCAAGAAGCAGTTCAAGAACGTTATAGTTGCCAGATGTGGCGATACGCTTCTTGATCTCACCACTACCGTGCCTGCCGACTGTACCGACCTTGAGCCGGTTATGGCCGATTCCGAAGAAGGTCTGGAGGTAATCCGCCACTCCACAGCACACCTTATGGCTGAAGCAGTTAAAAAACTCTACCCTACAGCCAAGGTGACCATTGGCCCCTCTATTGCCAGCGGCTTTTACTACGACTTCGATTATGAACGCCCCTTCACTCCTGAAGATTTAGAGGCCATAGAAGCCGAAATGCTGCGCCGTGTCGGAGCCAATGAAGAATTTACCCGCGAGGAACTTTCCAGCGCAGAAGCACTCAAAAAATTTGAGGAAATGGGCGAATCCTACAAGGTCGAACTGATCAACGATCTGGGAGCGGACACTGTATCATTATACACTAACGGAGATTTCGCAGACCTTTGCCGTGGCCCTCATGTGCCTAGAACCGGTATGCTCAAGGCTTTTAAGCTGCTTTCCGTTGCCGGTGCGTACTGGCGCGGGGATGAAAAACGCGAACAACTCCAACGTATTTACGGAACCGCTTTCGCCGACCCCAAATCTTTGAAGAAACACCTCGCACAGATTGAGGAAGCCAAAAAACGCGACCATCGTAAACTTGGAACCCAGCTTGATCTATTTTCCGTAAACCATGAAGTGGGTGCGGGTATGACCATCTGGCATCCCAAGGGCGCACTGGTCCGCGCAATCCTTGAAGACTTTGAACGCAAGGAACACCTCAAACGCGGCTATCAGTTCGTACAGGGTCCGCTTATTCTCAAACGTGAACTTTGGGAAAAATCCGGCCACTACGACAACTACCGCGAAAATATGTACTTTACTGAGATTGATGAGCAGGCCTACGGCATCAAGCCCATGAACTGCCTTTCTCACATGCTGGTATTCAAATCCAGACTCCGCAGCTACCGCGATCTGCCCCAGCGCTACTTTGAACTGGGTGTGGTTCATCGCCACGAAAAGTCCGGCGTACTGCACGGCCTGCTGCGTGTACGTTCTTTCACACAGGATGATGCGCATCTCATCTGCCGCCCTGATCAGCTCCGGGAAGAAATTATCGGAGTTGCAAAGTTCGTCGGCGATGTAATGGGTCTGTTCGGATTTGAATATGAAGCAGAAATCAGCACCAAGCCCGAAAAGGCCATCGGTTCTGAAGAAGACTGGGATAGAGCCACCGAAGCACTCAAAGGCGCACTCAACGAAATGGGTATGGATTACTCAATCAATGAAGGCGACGGAGCGTTCTACGGTCCCAAAATCGACATCATTATTAAAGATGCACTTGAACGTCGCTGGCAATGTGCTACAATCCAGTGTGATTTCACCTTGCCAGAAAGGTTCGACTTAAGCTATGTGGGCGAAGATGGAGAGCGTCACAGACCTGTAATGCTGCACCGGGTTATCCTCGGTTCCATCGAACGTTTCATCGGTGTCCTGCTTGAACACACCGGTGGCGCTCTGCCCTCCTGGCTGTCCCCTGTTCAGGCAAAAATTCTCACTGTCACCGATTCTCAGAACGAATTTGCACAAAAAGTCTTGCAGTTTCTCCAAGAAAAGGGCATTCGTGCCGAGGTCGATGATCGCAATGAGAAACTGGGTTACAAAGTTCGGGAAGCCCAGCTAGAAAAAATCCCGTTCATGTTAGTAGTTGGCGACAAAGAAGTTGCCGCGGAATCGGTCAATGTAAGGGCCCGCGACGGGGAAGACCCCGGACTCAAGTCTATTGAAGAAGCGGCAGAGCTTATGTCGACCGCCATTAGTGAACCATTCAAACGCGGAGGCATGAGCTATAGCTTTTCATAAAGACAGGCGTCCCTATCGCAGGGATGACGGTGCCCGCCGAAACGAGCGCATTAGAGTTCCCAAGGTCATGGTTATTGACGACGAGGGTAATCAACTGGGAGTTCTCCCCACACGTGAAGCCCTGGAAATTGCACAGGAACGGGGTCTTGATCTGGTTGAAGTTGCAGAAAAGGCAGATCCGCCTGTTTGCAAGATAATGGACTATGGTAAGTTCAAATATCAGCAGCAGAAGCGTAAGCAGGAAGCCAAAAAGAAGCAGACTGTAATTCAGATCAAGGAAGTCAAATTTCGCCCCAAGACAGACGAGCACGACTACCAGACAAAGCTCAAGCACATCCGTCGGTTTCTCGAAGGCGGCGACAGGTGCAAAGTCACTATATTTTTCAGGGGCCGAGAAATTGTCCATAAGGACAGAGGACTTGCCGTTCTGGAACGTGTCCAACAGGAAACTCTGGACATTTCCAAAATGGAGCAGGCCCCTAGGTCTGAAGGCCGCACCATGAATATGATGCTGGCCCCCATTAAAAAATAAGGTTTTTTCCGGCTTATGTGCCGGTATTCCCAAGGAGGAAAAAAATGCCTAAAATGAAAACCAGAAGAGGCGCAGCAAAGCGTTTTGCTAAGACCGGCAGCGGCAAATTCAAACGTCGCAAGCAGGGTCTGCGTCACATCCTGACCAAGAAGAATGCGAAGCGTAAGAGCAGACTCGGCCAGAGCGCAACTGTTGACAGTGCGAACATCGGTCAGGTCAAACGCATGCTTCCCTACGCTTAATTAGCGTAAATTCGATTTAAACAATGAATGAACACTCCTGTCCGCGGAACTACGTTCGCGGCTGGTTTTAGAGAAAGATTCCTGGAGGAATACAATGAGAGTAAAACGTGGTGTAGCCGCTAAGAGGCGTCATAAAAAATATTTAAAGATGGCCAAGGGTTTCCGTGGCTCCGGATCAACCCTTTACCGTACCGCCAGAGAGAGAGTTGAACGCTCCCTCTGCATGGCCTACGTCGGCCGCAAACTGCGCAAACGTGATATGCGCAAACTCTGGATTCAGCGTATCAACGCTGCTGCACGCCTCAACGGCATGTCCTACAGCCGTCTCATTCACGGACTGTCCACTGCTGGCGTTACCCTGAACCGTAAAGTTCTCGCTGATCTGGCTGTTAACGATGCACCCGCATTCGCCAAAGTAGTTGAGATCGCCAAAGCTCAGGTTAGCTAAGGTGTCGGACGTAAAGTCCCTGTTACAGGAACTTGAAGGCCTGGTCCCGGAGTGCTCTGCACGCCTGGATCAGGCTTCTTTGTCTGAACTGGAAGACATCAAGATCGACATGCTCGGCCGGAAAGGCCGTGTAGCCAAAATCATGTCCGGTCTGCCCTCGCTTTCTAACGAAGACAAGCCTGTAGCAGGTAAAAAAGCCAATGAAGTAAAGGCCACTCTCACCGAGCTTATCGAGGGAAAGCAGAGCGAGCTTGAAAAAGCCGCCATCGCTGAGAGCCTATCCCGTTTCGACCCCACAATGCCCGGACGCAAACCTGCTGAAGGTTCTCTGCACCCGGTAACCCTTGCCATGGATGAAATCTGTGACGTTTTCATCGGGCTTGGCTTTGAGGTCGTAACCGGACCCGAAGTTGAGAATGACTGGTACAACTTCGAAGCACTGAACATTCCGCCGGAACATCCAGCTCGCGACATGCAGGATACCCTGTACATTTCAGATTCTATCCTGCTGCGTACCCACACCTCCCCGCTACAGGTCCGCACCATGATGGACAGAACTCCTCCGGTTGCAGCGATCGCCCCGGGCAAGGTTTACCGCAGGGACTCTGACCTGACCCATACCCCTATGTTCCATCAGATCGAAGGGTTTCTCATTGATCAGAACGTGAGCATGGCGGATCTGCGCGGAACACTGACTGCATTTGTCCACCAGCTTTTCGGACCCAAGACCGGCGTGCGTTTCCGCCCCAGCTTCTTCCCCTTTACCGAACCCAGCGCAGAAGTTGATATCTCCTGTGTTATGTGCGGTGGTAAAGGTACCATCGACGGCAAACCCTGCCGTGTGTGCAAGCAGACCGGCTGGGTTGAAATCCTCGGCTGCGGCATGATGGATCCTAACGTAATGAAAGCAGTTGATTACGACACCGAGAAGTATTCCGGTTTCGCATTCGGACTCGGCATCGAACGCGTAGCCATGCTTAAATATGGCATCGGCGACTTACGCATGTTCTTTGAAAACGACATCCGATTTTTAGAGCAATTCTCCTAAGACAATTCTATGTGCTTCGCGCTTTTGGTGATCTGATTTAGCCTCCAGCAACCAGAGGGACTTAACCCTTCAGGATTTCCATTGGATAATCATTGTTGTTTCACAGCAAATCTCACGCCAGCAACAGGCGAAGCCATCATATAGTTTTTGGGATTCTTAAACCCTTTTTAAAAGGGTTTAAGGCCCCGGCAGGGCCGCCGGGGGCAATCTGGCTTTCATAACTTTAAAATATTCGCGGTCTCTATGGACCGCTGGAGGCTCAAATGCTTTTAAGCATGCAATGGCTGCGGGATTTCGTTCCATATGAGGGCGAAATTCAGGAGCTTGGCGACAGGCTGACCATGCTCGGCCTTGAGCTTGAAGAAATTTTCAATCCTTTTGAAGCGATCAAGGACATCGTTGTCGGACACGTTGTGGAGTGCGGCAAGCACCCCGAAGCGGACAAGCTGTCTGTTTGTAAAGTTGACGTCGGCGACGGCGAACTTCTTGATATTGTTTGCGGCGCACCCAACGTGACCCAGGGCATTAATGTACCTGTGGCCAAAGTCGGCGTGACCATGCCCGGTGATTTCAAAATCAAAAAAGCCAAACTTCGCGGTGTAAAATCCAACGGTATGATCTGCTCAGAGCGTGAACTGGAACTTTCCGACGCGCACGAAGGTATCATGATCCTGCCTGAAGGACTCACCCCCGGAGTAAAGTTCACTAAAGCAATGAACATGGAAGACACCGTCATGGACCTGGGTATCACACCCAACCGTGCCGACTGCCTGTCCATGCTCGGAATTGCCCGTGAAGCGGCCTTGGCGTTTGACCTGCCCATTACCATGCCTAAACTCAACCTTGTTGAGTCTGGCGGTAACGCCGCAGACATGCTCAAGATTGAGATTGATGACCCCGAACAATGCCCGCTCTATCAGGCCAGAATCCTGCAAGGCGCCAAAATCGGGCCATCTCCGGACTGGATGCGTTACCGCCTTCTTTCCGTTGGCGTTCGTCCCATCAGCAATATTGTTGATGTTACCAACTATATCCTTTTCGAACTTGGCCAGCCCTTACACTCTTTTGACGCAGATTTGATCAAAGGTGGCAAAATCAGGGTCGGTCTTGCTACTGACGACGCTAAATTTACCACTCTTGATGAACAGGAACGTAAACTCATTGATACAGACCTGCTTATCTGGGACGCAGAGCGTCCGGTTGCTCTGGCCGGTGTAATGGGTGGCATGAACTCCGAGATCAGCGATGGTTCTACCAACGTGATTCTTGAATCTGCCGTTTTCCGCCCCGGCACAATCCGCAAAACAGCCCGCCGTCTGGCACTTCCCTCCGAAGCGTCTTACCGTTTCGAGCGTGGAGTTGACCAACAGCTTAACACCTTTGCAATGGACCGTGCGGCCCAGCTCATGAGTGAACTTTCCGGTGCAAAAGTCGTTTCCGGAGTGGCAAAAAGCGAACCCAAACCATGGCAGGACCGCACCCACGATTACCGTCATCAGCGCTGTAACAGCAGGCTCGGTCTTGATCTTGAACCTGAATTCAGCAAAAAAGCATTCTCCCTTATGGGGCTGAAAGTAGATGATAGCGATGCTGATTGCTGGAAAGTCTCTACCCCTTCATACAGACTCGACCTTGAACGTGAAGCCGATCTGTACGAAGAAGTAGCCCGCTACTTTGGCATGGATAAAATACCGTCGGTTCTGCCCCGCATTTCCAAGACATTTGATGCTGCGGTTATTGCAGATACTCCTTACGGTTTCTATCGCCGCATCAAAAACTGGGGTCGCGGTGTCGGTCTGCACGAAGCGATTAACTACAGCTTTGTAGGTGATGACGATCTCGACCTGCTTGGTCTACCTAAGGAAGGCCGTGTAAACATCGCCAACCCTCTGAGTGAAGACCAGAACGTGATGCGTACTGAGCTTGCCCCCGGGTTGCTCAACACAGTTCGCCACAACCTAGCACAGGGCAACACCCATATCCGGGTATTTGAGATCGCTAAAAAATTCATCAAAGATGCTGAGTCCGATACCGAAACCCGTGAACAGTCCCGGCTGGGTATTATGCTCTACGGTCCCCGTTCAAACGCTGAATGGCCAAATGAACAGGGAGATGCAGACTATCTTGATATCAAAGGTCTCGTAGAACATCTGTTGGCCGACCTCAAACTGGGCGAAGCATCCTTGGCCCTTGCGGAAGATAACAGCTATCTTGAACCATGTGTCAACATTAGCATCGGTGATCGGGAAATCGGTTTCATGGGTATGGTGAAGGCGGACATAGCCGATAAGTACCACGCCAAAAAAGAGATCTGGATGGCAGACCTTAATGCCGATCTGCTGCGTGACATCGTAATGGCTCACAAAATTAAATTCAGCCCGCTTCCGGTATTCCCGCCGTCCAGAAGAGACGTGACTGTAATCGGTCCCGTTTCCCTGCACGCCGAAACTGTTAAGGACGCGATTCTCGCGCTGAAATTGCCGCTGATCGAATCAGTGGAACTGGTTAACGTCTTCGTCCCCAAAGATCAGGAAGACGAGCGTAACCTCTCCTTCCGCATCACCTACCGTCACGGCCAGAAGACTTTGACAGACAAGGCTGTAGACAAAGAACACCAGAAGGTGCTTGCAGGACTGGAAAAATCCCTTCCTGTTCGTTTCTAAATCAATCCGACCTGAATCAAGCCCGGCTGAAAATACTCAGCCGGGCTTTTTTTATCAAAACGAATATTCACGAATGAAGCCAATTCTGTTTCGGAAATAGTAGCGTTTACCTGCACAGCTGGACTTTTTCAGTATCAATCTGTATTCATAATATATTGACTGATTGTGCTTAAATAAACAAAAACAGGAACTCACATGGCCAGAAAGACCAAAGAAGAGGCTGAAAAAACCCGCCAAGCATTGCTTGCCTCCGCTTTCAAAGTATTCAACGAAAAAGGGTACGCTAAAACCACTCTGCAAGATATCGCTGAAGACTCGGGCGTTACCCGTGGCGCAATATATTGGCATTTCAAAAATAAAACCGATTTATTCGAAAAACTTTTTGACTATGCATTCATGCCAGTGCGTGATCTGCTTTTCAGCAAATTTGAAGAAAACTTGCCTCCCAAAGAAATGATTGACGGTCTCATGCGGGTCTGGATTGAGCACGCCGGAAAAAATGAAAATTTCCGTGCAGCCTTTGGAATCATGTTCAATAAAACCGAGTGGTCTGAAGAACTCATGCCTTTCAAATTAAAGTTCAGAGAGTATGAATTTAAATTCATCAAAAGAACTGAACAGATAATTGCAGAAGGACAGCGGGAAGGCACATTCCGGGATGACATAAAACCCAAGGTTGCCGCTGCACAATATTTTTCCATTCTCCTAGGTCTTGCACAGTACTCTCAATTCTTTCCTGAAGAAGTAGATATATATAATGAATCAGAATCTTTAATCAAAATGTTCATGAACTCATGCTTAAAAACAAATTAATTCTTTTCGTCATCGGCCTGCTACTCATCTCCGGTTCTGCTTTTGCTGCAGAAAAGGAACTTTTCCCCACCAGCGAATTCAAGCTGGGGTATGAAGGCATGTATATGTATTATGACGAACCCGATGTTATGCACGAAAAAGGGGTCCTAAACGGCGGATTCGCTTCCTGGACCGGATATTTTACGGAATACAACCTCATGCTTGATGCTGAGGTGGAAGGGCTGGCCGGAGGCCTTCGCTATAACGGTGAAAGATCCAGCGGCACCCCTTTAGAGTGCGATACTGATGATTACTTCGTCAGTGGCAGGGCTACCGTCGGTATGGGATTCGATTTCGATAGAACAGGAGTAACCCCTTACATCGGAATTGGCGCCCGGTACTGGAATGATGATATTAAAACCACTGGTGGCTACGAACGCCAGATTAAACAGGTTTATCTTCCGGTTGGGGTTAATCTGATCACCCGCTTAAGTGACGGCTGGTCCATCGGCGGAACCTTCGAAGGCGACCTGCTTTTGGGTGGTAAGGTAAAAAGCATGCTTTCCGACGCCGGTCCAGGTTATGAAGATATCGAAAATACTCAGGAATTCGCATCCGGGGCTGGAGGGCGTATATCCGCTTTTCTGGAACGGGACTTCGAGAACTATTCGCTAGGCCTGGAGCCGTACTTCCGTTATTGGCAGATTGACGACTCTGAAAAAGATACCGTCAGTAGCGGAACTTACATTGAACCTGAAAATAAATTTTACATGTCCGGTGTCCGCTTGTATTTGAAATTTTAGTACTGACTATACTGACTTACAAAAATCCCCTGCTGAGCAATCAGCAGGGGATTTTTTTTGGACTTTCCAGCTCTGATCAAAATAGTATGCCATGCAAACTCTCAGACTTTAAATGAGTTAGAATGTGAGCACTAGACATATTTTAGTAATTGATTTTAATATTGACATATTATTTTCAAATACGTAGCACATTAGAAAACAAATTTACACCTAATAACTGGAGTTAGTCATGAAATGTTGTAAACGTATTTCACTTGTTCTCGCATGTCTGCTTGTTGCTCTCAGCTGCACAGCTGCATTTGCCCATGAATTCATAATCAAACCTGTACAGCTGACAGCCCAGAAAGACCATATTGTTCCTTTCAGCGTTGTTTCTGCTCATGTTTTCATGATCAGCGAAGAAATGGAGCCCATTGATCAGGTAGAAGCCGCACTGGTTCTCAAAGGTGAAACCACTCCACTGAAGCTTTCTGAAAATAAAATGCTGATGACACTGGATGGTCAGATCAAACCTAAATCAGAAGGAACTGCTATTATTACCGGGCATCGCCATGGGATAATCTGGACCCAGACAACAAGAGGCTGGAAGCAGCAATCCAAGAAGGAACTCAAGGGAGTTATCAGTAGCGGAAAATATGAAAAATTCTGCAAAACTCTTGTCACTGTAGGAGAACCTGACGGAGCCTATAACAAGATTATCGGTCAACGCCTTGAAATAGTTCCCATGAGCGACCCCGCAAAAGCTAAAGTCGGAGACGAGATTGAATTCCAAACATTACTGGACGGTAAGCCTGTATCTGTAGAAAACATGGTCGCTACATATGATGGTTTTTCAATGAACCCGAACACTTTTGCTTATTTCACCGAGCCATATGGCAACGGTATCACAAAACTTAAAATTACCGCACCAGGCACATGGATGGTCCGCGTTCAGCATGCTGATAAAAATCCTACACCGGACTACGATAACTTCGTTATGCGATCTGTGCTGGTCTTTGAAGTTAAATAAATGCTGCTAAAAAAAATACTCCCGGCCGTGATCATTCTCACGGCCGGAATCATATGCTCAGGGAATATTGCATGTGCCCACGGTGTTTCTTATGAAATGCTTAAAGATTCACCTGCAGTAACATTTAAATCAGGCTTCTCCTCTGGCGAACCTATCTCTTACGGAGAAGTACTCATTTATGCCCCTGGAAATGATGAGGTGGAATTCCAGAATGGCCGCACCGACCAGAATGGAGTCTTTTCATTTCTGCCGGATAGACCCGGCACATGGAAAGTTGAAGTAGAAGGTGGGCTGGGACATAAGCTCTCCTTCGATCTAAATGTCGCGGAATCTAATGGAAAAATGAACGCGGAAAAAGCGAAAAAGAACCCTTTGCAAGCCAGCAAAGCAATCAAAGTCATGCTGGGAATCAGTCTGATTTTCAACCTATGCCTTGCTGCATTCTGCTTGCGAAAATCAAAAAAAGTAACTTAAAATGAAGCCTAATAGTTTGAGTAACCGGGGAAAATATAAACTCCGTTAGCCTGTAACCAAAACCCCTGCTTACCACTTTTGCTTTCATAAAGCCTGCTCAGTCCGGCGCGAATGTAGACCTCTTCCCCGCCGGCGAGCAGGGCTTCCAGTTCATCAAGGCGATCCTGAACAACATATCCCATAGCCATGCGGTGAAAATACAGGTCAGCAATGGGAGTGAGACGGAATCTCTCTCCGCTCTTGTCTGTAAAACCCAGCCGCAATTTTATTTCACCACCGGAATCAATGACTGAGATGCTGACAGACTTTGCGTCCACCCGGATGGTTCTAATTGAGCAGGAACACGGCGAATCAGCTGGAACACACCTGTTCTTAGAAGTAACGAGACCATCAAAAGCCTCTTTTACAGAATCTAATGCACTTCGCTCAAGCAAATCACGAAATGTCTGTTCATCAACGCAATCCAGCCAGACATCATTTTCAAAACGACAGTCTTCAACATGAGGACAATTAGTATTGCTCTGTTTAATAATATCAGCAGAAACAATCATGCCAGGACGAATATTCCTGAACTCCACAAAAGACATATCTTCATAAGGCAGTGGACGGTAACAGGTACAGTCATTCTCATCCAGCAGAGCCATACAAACATTGTCGCTGTCTTTAAATCTAGTCAAATCGGTCAGAACCAGCATTTGAAATCCTTTAACTCATTAAATTTTACATCTATTCTCTCTCTGTAAAAAGCACAAATAATCAAAAAAAGTCAAGTACATCAGGGCTTGAGCTAATCTAATAGAATAGCAAAATAATCGTAGAACTAGGGATTATTCTTCATAAAATCAACACGATTGATCCTGATCAATGACACACTGACACGATATATTTATTCTGCAAACAAGCCACAAACATCAGAACTACTTCACAAAATCAAATTTGAATAACAGGAGATCTTCATGCAGGTTACCGGCGTAAATAGACAGGAAAAAAAAATTGAAACCATGGCAGACATTCTTGCACAACTTCACCACGGGACAAACAAATTATCACTCAAAGGAGCTCTCAGGATGGGCATCAAAGGAGCCCTTGCCAAACAAGGATTCAACAACTGGAAAGAGATAGCGGATAAACCCATAGCCACGAAAAGGCAATTTTTCAACTGCCTACTTGACGAGTCCATGAACCATCTCCTGAGAATGGGATTTCCTAAAGAGTTGGAAAAAGATGCCAGAGTAGTCCTGACAAAACAAAATGATAAATTTCTGCGCAGCTAAACAAAAAGCGGAGTCATTACGACTCCGCTTTGTTAATTTATGGTTGAATTTTATGCCCGAGATGGTCGATAACACCCTGCATCTGGACCGGATTTAAGCCCGAATTAGCAAGGTCCTTGATTATACCAGATCCCAACGAAGCAGTTTGTAAACTTTGCTGCAACTGTTGCTGCCTTAACTCTTCCTTCCTACGCATGTTCCTGAATTTTTGCACCTCATCACCGGAACGGACTATACCAATAGGGACGCCGATTAATTCAGCGTAATCATCAAGAGCCCGATCCATATCAACTTTATCCAATACCTCTGGATTTGCCTGAGCCAGAGTGCCCACAAACTGGGCAAGTGATTCGATAGATTGCGTTCCGACCATTTTCTGGGCTTGTGCAAGCACAGAAATATAATCAATTCTGATATCCACGCCGTCGAGAATCGAAGGTGCTTCCGGCAACTCCCCGGAACGATTGAGTATGCCAAAAACCCTGTCGATGAGCGGATCAAGCAGCTCAGTATGCTGACGCTCGATAACCGGACCAAGCTGAATCAACTTTTCTTCATGGCGCTCAGCAACCTCTGCTGCGGTTATTGTCCTACGGTTAGAACCAGCCATCATCATGAAAATGTCGTTATAGAATCCTTCACGAATGGCTGTGCGCACATCCTGAATTTTATTACTGACCCCGGCCAGATCAGGACGAACCTGATATAGAGGGGAAACCGAATCCTGCTGGTTCTGCTCCACGGGATTCTGTCCGCCGGGCAGCAGGTTCAGCCGCCTTGAGTACATGGAAGGAACCTTCATGGGCGGGCGCAGAGTCAGATGAACAGCCTGAATCTGGCTCTTGCTCATCTCCATGAGCATCTTTACATCGGCCAACACATCCATAGCCGGAGACCGGCCGTACACATCCATTGCCGCAGTATCCCAGCGGGGGGCCATGTACGGGTTCTCCACAAAGCCACTTTCCGAAAGCACATGCCCACCTCGACCATTAAGCAGAAAAACTGATTCAAAAGGCATATTCAGTGCATCCATACGTTCAACATCAAACTCGTCACGCGGCTGGACGACATGAAGCACATCAAACCAATGATCACGGTTAGCGCCCAAACTTGTATGTACAGAGGAAGGCAGGTTCGCTTTCCCAAAACGCTTTTCCAACTGACGGGCAGTCATCTTGAATTCACGGTATACCGAATCCACCCTGCCCTGTGCATCAGTAGCAAGACAATATTCGCCGGCGGTCAATGTCCTGAACCTGATCCCACTGTCTTCATCCGGCTCACAATAGAGAATCCCGGTCCCGAATCCTGCCAGCTCAGTATATAGCGAATGAATACAGGAATAGAAATTACTGCGGGCCAAAACGCGATACATGGTACTCTCCACCTTGGAAATCCATTCTCTCACAGACTTGTGACGTGAAAGATCCCTGTCCGAAATACCTAATCTGAACCACGGTCTTGCAGGAGAAGTAAGCCCCCCCTGCAAGCCCGCGGCGAGGATGCGCAAAGCCCTTGTCGCGGTAGAATCAATAATCTTACCGGACCTTATACCTCCGTCATTGGGACGATGCCCGGCATAAATACCCTTACGCGGCAGGATATAATCACTTATCTCCTGCCAATGCGGTTCCCAGCTGCCGCGTTCCTGCCGCAAGCTCTGCAATCGCTGCAAATATTGATTATTCTCTACATGTTTCATGTTCACTCATCCTCAACAATACGCACCAGCTTCTTACACTTGGGGCATTTAATATGCACTTCTATTACCTTGCCTTTCATCAGCAGACGACGGCAAACAGGGCAACGGTGTTCAGTCATCTCATTACTCCTTTAGAACGCTCTAAAATTTCCTTGCTGACCTCTGCATTTGCAACCACTCCGTCCGGCCCGGTCAGGATAGTCGCTTTGCGCCCGAGCGCATGAACCTTACGCATACGGGCCTGACTTTTCATTCGTGCAGCTATCCGGGCATCAAATTCCGCATTCTGGCGTTCCACTTCTTGACGGCGTATATCGTTAGGATGCAGCCATTCACCATTAATTTTATTGAACCCGGCATCCTTCATTTCAGTTGGAGTATACCAGTGCCCTGTCTTGGACGAGAAAGTCCAATCTTCCGGGACTCGCCAATCAGCCGGAGCATTAAGCCCGTCATTATTTGCTGAAGGATTGGTCCCGTAGGTATAGCGATGCCATTTGTAGTAACCGTTGAACCCCGGAGAACCGTTTTTAAACCAGACCTGCGATTGGCCTTGCAGGGCTTGGGGCAGGTCTGGCCTGTAGTAATCTGGCATGCGCTCCCCCTACTGACCAAGCTTGGTCTTTTGGGCCTGTAAATTCTGGGTCGCCGTAGCCAGCTGTCCGGTATCCCCCTGTCCTCCGGTAAGTACAGTTGCGCTTCGTCCTTTCTTCATGCGCTCCATTTCGCGCATTTTCTTGGCCCGAAGCTCCTGCTCACTTTTGCCGATGTCTTCCATCTTAGGTGGTGCCGGTGGTGGGGCCACTGGCGGTGCCGGTGGTGGTGAAACTGGTGCTGAAGGTGATTTTCCTCCTCCGCCTCCCATAGTCATACTCCTTGTTTAGAAATTCCTGTTGCGGACTCATTGTCCTCTTTATTCCTGACCGCACAAAAAATGGCGGCATCAACACTTTTATCTGCTGCCGCATTGAATACGGCCTGCGGGAGAACTCCCGCTTTTATAAAACCGGACCTTTCCGCCATGCGGCAGGCCAACGAGTTCGCCATTGGTATCAACCCCTTTATACAGTCGAATATATATTCACCCGACACGTCAGTGCCTGACAACAAATGACGCAATACACCGCGCCCCATCTGCAAAGTCCCCTTACCGTGAAATTCAGGCATAATAGCAAGATGGACAAAACAGGACTTTAAACCGAATCCGTTCAACCAGAATAATCCCGAAGGGGTGTTGCCTTTAAAGCCGAAAAAGAAGTGCTGATCCTTGCGATGGACCAAGCGCTTAAACTCACCGAAGGTTTCCACTGAGCCATCATAAAAAATGACCGGAATCTGTCCGGCTGCGCACATAATTTCCCAAAACCAGCGCAGGTGTTCGTCAGTTAGCGACTGCGTACCGTCAAAATCCCTGAATTTATAGAAAGTAAAGCCTCCGTCGACTTCAAAACCGTACATAATCAAGCTCCCGTGAAAATATCGTAATCCATCAAGCCCTGCATATTCTCCTGCTGTTCCAGCACGTGCTGCTCTTTAGGAAAAACAGCCCCCAATGCGGGGTCCAGAATACGGGCCATGCAGTCAAGCATGTCGTCATGCGCAGCCACCGGGAAAGCCAGAAACTCATCATCAACAAACTCCCGGACAAGATCGCGCTCCCGGCCCTGATGATCCATGAACCGGGACTGCCAGGGCAGATAGAACCGAGATTGTTCAAATAGCGGGACCAGTTTACGGATACGGTCGACTTTGGGCACATTCCCGCCAAGCGGCGTTATGGCAAAACGGTAATTCTGCTCATTCATCACATAACGCATGTGCTCCACGTCAGCCTGCTGACCGTATTTTTCATAGCCCACCGCCTGAGGAACATACGACCTGTGCAAACGGAATAAAGCCCGCGCCCGCTCGGTGAGATTCAAACGGTCACGGATACCGTCAATCAGGTAATAATTTCGGTCCGGGCCAAGCCCTACAACCAGCATGACCGTATAGTCACTTCCGGCCTTTTTTTCGCTGGCCGGGTCCACCAACAGATAACGATTGAACTGCTGCCACCGTGATTTACCTCTGCTGTCACGCGGGTCCCAACGGTTAAGCCACTCTTCACGAAACCCCTGCACGTCATCCGCACGCGGGTCCTGCATCATCTGGCATCCGAACACATATGGTCCCATTTCACGCCGCTTGGTCTGCAACTGATCCTTGTTGAGCAAAACAGGATCTCCATCCATGGTGCCATCAGAAGTCGCTGCGTAAATTCGGGGAATTGCCGCCTCACGCTTAATTATTTCGCGATAGGTATCATTAAAATGATAGCGGGTTCCGATATAGCGTTTAAGACCTTCACGCGTACCCAGATTGATAGACAAAGCCCATGCCTCGGTGGTCTTGAAAATCATATCCGGCGATGTAACCGATTCGCGGGTCACAACATCGTCGTAGATCAACCGGGAAAAATGTTTGCCTGTGGGCTGGCCGTCAACCAGTCCCCATGCCTCGACAGTTGCTTCCTTGGGGTTGGATTCACGCTTGACGATAATTCCGTCCTCCTCGGACCATTTAGGTGAATCCTTTTTAGGATTTTCCCAGAGCACATCCGGGTAGCACTGCTTAAGCAACTCGTTCCGCTCTAATTCCTGCTTTATCTGACGCAGAAAACCTTTGGCGACAGGCCGGGTATGGCTGAAAATACCTACGGTGACTTCAGGGTTGCGCAGAATATCCTGTATGGTCAGCGCGAAAGTGATAATGGTCGACTTGTAATGCTCACGCGACCAAAGATCGAGATGACCGTCGGGGTTCGCCTGAACTTCACGGCAGCGAGCGAAAACCCATTCATTGTTTGCGTCCGCGCGGCCAAGCAATCTGGTCAGCAAAAAGAAAAGATCATTACGGCCAAGTTCGGCCATGACAAGCAAGGGTTGCTTACATTCTTCGGCTTCGCGCAATATTTCGGCATACCATTTATTTACACTGGACAGATCCGTAAACTTCATCGAGCTTCTCCCTTAATTCAGGGCTGATAGCGCGGCTTGTCTTACTGCCTTTGGCTGTACCCTCCTTTTTAATATCGCCTATGCCCCATGCCTTGCGTTCCATGTCGTGCCTCTTCTGCATAATATCCAGCTTGGCTTTAAGGTCCTTGACCATATCAGAATCATCGCTCTCAACCGCCAGTGCGAATACCTCCCGGAACCGGTCCAGCTCCTCTTTCTGTTTTTTAATGACTTCATTTTTGGTCATTCTTGTTATTTCCTTGTCTAGGTCATTGAAGTTGATACGCTTCGCGCTGTTTTCGATCTATCCTGTTAATTCCATTCTCTTGCGACAGGCCGAAAGTTTCCAGCTCCATGTGTTTAATACATTTACGGCAGAGTCTTGCATTGCGGACAACCTTCTTTTTCCCGAATGAAACTTTGACCTGTAAAGTATCCAGCTTGCCGCCGCATCCACAGTGTTCGCAATGCTCACCATCCCAAGATCCGCCGCCACATAACGAACATTCGACGAGTACCCCCGCCCCGGTCACTTGAAGGCCTCATAAGCCACGCGCCCAGCCATTCCGGCAACAACCGCTGCAGTTCCCCAGACAGCCCGTTCAAGATTTCGAAACTTCTCCGCATGGGTATGGCATCTCCTAGCTCCATTAATTTCGGCAATGTCCTCCTGAATGGATTTAACACGTTCGTCTATACGGATAAGTAGATCATGTAATTCATGCCTTTCCTCAGCCATTTTTCTCCCTCCATGTTTTTGCAACCTTCTCCGCGCTGCGGCCGACCACGTACCCGCCGAGCCCAAGCTCCATGAGCGACCATAACTGCAAGGGCAGATCAAGATGCGGAGCCTTCTGCCAGAACAAGGCAAGATAGGGATAAATAAGGTAATTGTTAGCCACAATGGCAATGATGGTCAGCATTAGAATCGGCCGCCATGAACGCTGAAGCCAGTTACCGGACATCTCAGCCAGCATGACTTGCACTCGGGTCTCCAGCTCGGCAAGCTCTCCCTTCTTCTGCATTTCCAAGAGCCGGAGCTTGGCCTTTTCCCGCTCTCCGGCGTCTGGCCAGATTTTGTCTATAATAGTTGATCCAAGATCAAGAATTGACCCGATCATTCCGGTTCCCCGCAAATGCTTATGCTTGATGTGGCCGATCCGTTATAAATCGGGAGTACCTTTCGTCTCTTATAATCAAGAAGCGAATGTCCGGTTTCCAGCCATTCAGGATGCTCCTGAATAAAAGCCGCATAATTTTTAATTGTTCGCCGAGTTTCCAGCGGATAAAGCGCAGCGAGTGTTTCAGCCTTAATTTCTTGCATTTTTTCGTCCTCCTTTAACTATAAGGTAATTGTGAGGGCGGACCTGAATCAGAGAAATCAGGTCCGCCCCTTTAAACTTTTTGAAAAAACACAAAAAAATCCTCCCCATTTTACCGGGGAGGATATTCACAAGTCCTGTAATATTAAAATTTGACGTGTTAATTCAGCTCAACTTCCCGTAGCAGCTTTAAACTCAACTGGATGAGGCTCCCGATCTGACGGACATCATAAAGATCACTCCTGACTTTTGCGCATACCTCAACTTTCCTTGCAGCTTCACCTGAGCAAAGAAATAACAAAGACATTACAACAAAATTAATCATTATTTTTTTCATAGCTTTCATGTTTAAACTGTGGCAAACATCATTTTAGTAATGAATAGCAATATCATTTAAGTCAAAAATAAGGATATATAAGGAAAAATAATGAGCTTAAGGATCCGTTTAGCCCTTTCCATCATTGGTATGTTCACCATAACATTATGCATGTTCGCAGGAACTACATATGTTGCTTTTAAACAGAAGGATGACGGCCTTGTGATTAACCTCGCAGGCAGACAACGCATGCTTTCCCAAAAAATAACAAAAGAAGTCATGATATATATGCTGGAAAAAAATGAAGCACATAAACAGCAAATATACAAAACCGAACAAGTATTTTCAAAGACCCTGAAAGTCCTGACTTATTCCGGTGAAGCTCCACTCACACTTGACATAAATGGTCCATCTGCGGCCATACCGAAACCGGAAATTGAAATTGCAAAACAGCTAAAGAAAGTAAACTCCATCTGGACTGACTACTCCCAAACGGTTGACGGGATTCTCAACGGTTCAAATGAAACTTCTCCGGACATAATGTCTGGTAAAAGCATGACTCTCCTGAAGGAAATAAACAAGGCTGTAGTCATGCTGCAGAAAGATGCAGAGCACAATACCCACATGCTGGTTTATATACAGATAGGCTTCACAATCCTCGCTGTTATCTGCGTATTTGTTATACTGTTTATGATGCGGAAAAAAATATCCGGCCCGTTGGAGCGATTAAAAAATTACGCTCTGGCAGTAGCTGCCGGAAAACTTGATGCCAAGATTTCAGGCAGCTACGATGCGGAACTTCTGGATCTGAAGAATGCTATCGATGATATGGTTAAGACTATTACAAAAACTATTGCAGAAGCTGTAGAAAAAGGAAAACTCGCGGAACAGGCATCACACAAAACAGAGCAGACTCTGGTGACAGTCCAGCAAAAGCAGGAAGAAGTCGAAAAACTGTTATCTTCAATGGAATCGGGAGCAGATGAAGCAGGACGAATATCCAGCATGGTTTTCGAATCGCTAGGTGAACTTGCTGCGCAGGTTGAGCAGGTCAATCGCGGTGTCGATGTTCAGCGGGACAGACTTACAGAAACAGCCACAGCCATGGAAGAAATGAACAGTACAGTGCTGGAAGTTGCCCATAATGCATCCAATGCCGCCGAAAGCGCTGAACAGTCGCGCATAAATGCCCAAACAGGAGCTCAGGGAGTCTCCAGAGCTGTTAACTCGATCAACCAAATCCAAAGACGTATCACCGGATTAAAGGAAACCATGGATACACTTGGTAAACAGGCTGACAGTATTGGGCATATCATGGATGTTATTACCGATATTGCCGACCAGACAAACCTGTTGGCCTTGAATGCTGCAATTGAAGCAGCCCGGGCAGGTGAAGCAGGACGGGGTTTTGCTGTAGTGGCAGATGAAGTCCGCAAGCTGGCAGAAAAAACAATGGATGCCACAAAAGAAGTAGAAAAAGCGATTTCCGGGATTCAGTCAAATGCCAAGGAAAATATCAATGCAGTAGAATTAGCAGCGGAGGATATAACCGAAAGTACGGACGCAGCCTCTGAATCCAAAAAATTCATGGACGAAATTGTCGGCATAGTTGATGAAACAGCAGGTCTCATCCAATCCATTGCCGCTGCCAGTGAACAGCAGTCTGCAACATCTGAAGAAATTAACCGAGCTTTGGGGGATATCTCAACTGTGGCATCTGAGACAGCACAAGGAATGAACACCTCAGCTGGAGCGCTAGAAGAAATAAGTGGCAACGTCGAAAGACTTAACACTGTAATACAGAGATTAGCTCAATCTAAATAATTTTAAGGCCCGCCAAAGCTTTGGCGGGCTTTTTCTATGACATCCGAACTAAGATCTTCTTGGCCCCTCTGGTCATAGCCTGTTCAAATGCCTGCTTAAAATCAGAAAAATCATATTCAGCATCAATCAAACCGCTGACATCAACCATGCCCCGTTCCAGCACATTCATGGCCAGTTCTATGTCTCCGCAGCGGGAACCAACAATTGAAATTTCATCCACCACCAGCTTGGCAAGATTTATGGAACTGGGGAGATGTGAGGTGGTCTTGGCTACAACTGTCCCTTCCGGACGCACAAAATCAATAGCATAATTAATACCCTGCTCACTTCCGGTAGCTTCCACAACCAGATCAAATTTATCCCACTGTGCAGCCAGATCACTTAACTCGGCAGGGTCACCTATACAATGAGTAGTAACCCCCTGCTTACCTGCAATGGAAAGTTTATCCTCGTGCTTACCTACAAGCAACACGTGCGGGTTATAAATTCCAAGGGATAATGCAGTCAAAATACCCAGCTTACCGTCTCCAAGTACCATTACCTTCATATCTCCGGTCACGTGAATCTGCTGGCTCACTTCCAGCCCCGCCGCCAAAGGTTCGGCAAAGACCGCTTCCCGGTCTTCAACACTGTCAGAGACCACAACAAGATTTTCAGCCGGAACTTTAAGGTACTCAGCAAAGCAGCCATCATGGTTCACAATTCCAACCACAGTACGCTCAGCAACGTGCCTGCGATCACCTACATAAGGTCCTACCGGACAGTTTATATCCGCTACTACGCGCTTACCGACCAATTCAGGTCTATCGGGACATTCTACCACCACGGCAACAAACTCATGCCCCGGAATCCCGGCAAATCCGTAATATCCCTTGTGCAGCTCAATATCGGTATTGCAGATTCCAGCCACCAGTACTTTCAGTAAAGCCTCGCCCGCCCCGGGCAGGGGTTTATCCCGCTCAATAAAATCAATTCTTCCTTTTTCAAAATATATAGCGCGCATATTTTCCCCCTGGATTTGGTAACGTCTATTTTTAGCAATATGTTCCGGCAACGCCAAGAAAAGAATCATAAACAAAGCATGAAACGTAAAAGCCCCCGGCAGCCATATAAGCGCCGGGGGCTTTAATAACGAAATACATATGCTAGTTCAGCATCCGCCGTTTCCTGAACCAGCGCACAGCGTCCTCAACAGCTTCAGCTGCCGGGCGATGAGTATAGCCCAGTTCCTTTTCAGCTCGGTCAGAGCTATAATACATCTTCTTGGATGCCATGCGCACGCTGTCCATGGTAGCTACTGGGTTCTTTATCAAACCCTGCTTTGCCAGCAGTTCCCCGATAAATCCGGCGGCATACATCACCGCGACGGGAACCTTGAACTTCGGACCGGGTTTATGGGTAATCCGTGCTGTCATGGCAAACAAATCTTTGAGACTGAGATTATCTCCTCCAAGAATATACCGCCGCCCGAGCTTTCCATTCTTAAGTGCCAGCAGATGCCCAAGGGCGATATCATCCACATGAGCCACATTCAACCCGGTATCAGCGTAAAACATTCCCCCGTCACGTGCGGTATTAAGAATCATGGTCCCGGTAGGAGTTGGGCGAGAATCACCCGGACCGACCGGGGTCGAAGGGTTTACGATAACAACGGGTAATCCCTCATCACGAAACATCTCCATAACCAGTTTCTCAGCCAAAAATTTGGATTTTTTATACGGGCTGATCATGTCCGCAACAGAGGATGAAGCCTCTTCATTTGCCGGGCTGCCATCGTTATTGCAGCCTAAAACACAAACACTGGAAGTATAAACGATACGTTCAACTCCGGCTTCAAGGGCTTTACGCATCAGCAATCTGGTACCCTCAACATTAGTACGGGTCATGACTTCCGGGTCCGGGACCCAGAGACGGTAATCCGCAGCCAGATGAAAAAGGAATTCACAACCGTTCAGTGCTTTTTCAATAGCGGCTTCATCATTCAGGTTCCCGCAGACGAACTCCACAGGATCATCAATCAGCTCCCGCGCCCTGCTTTCATCGCGAACCAATGCTTTAATATTAAATCCCTGACCGGCAAGAATTTTGACAAGCCTTGAACCAATCAATCCGGTTGCCCCGGTGATCATTACATTCATGATATATGTTCTTGTTTACTGGTAATGTACTGATATAAAATAATTTACAGGGCCTGTCTGATTTCATGGAGTGGAAACAAGCAGGCCCAAAAGCCATACCTGCGATTGCAGGAATGAAGTAATGCGGGAGTTGTGTCAAGTTTGGAATTGTAAATAAATATTATCTATCAGAATTCAAGAACATTATTTCCATTTAATATAGCTCCCTACCGGTACATTGATCAGCATTACGAAATTAATTTGGAGTTTCGCGACTGATTATTACTCTATTTTCAGTAAGCAATTACATATAGCTCTAAAGCATGTTTAAGTCCCCTCCACCACATCCATCTTCGCAAAAGCCGGTTCATGCAAAGGAATAAGGATATCAGCCATATCTTTAACCTTAAGCATTATATTATAGGCTTCATAGGTGTTTACGGAAGTTCCCGGCGGAATTACTTCCATCTCCATACCGCGCACTTCCGGCGGGGGGGTGAAATTCTCCATAATCACACAGAACCCGGTAATTGCCGCAAGACCGCCCTCTGTATCAATTAAGATAGTCATGCCGCCGGGAGTATGCGCCGGTGTATGCATCATACGGATACCGGGCAGAACCTCGTAATCCCCATCCAATGCGACGACCTGTCCAGCATCCTCGACATCCTCCACATAATCCTCAAGATAACGGAAATCCAGCGGATGGGGATCGTGAACATGCTCAAGCTCGGCCTTGTGCACATAAAACTTTGCATTTGTGCATTTATAGTCATTCTCGCAATGATCGTTATGCAAATGGGTATGGATGACAATATCTATATCTTCAGGCTTCAGGCCGTACTTTGCCAACCCTTCTTCGAATGTATAAATCTTCCCGCCGAGCTCAGCCTCGCGATCGTTCGAAATGATAGGCTGCATTTCACCGGTATCAACCAGAATTTTTTTATCTCCGCCTTCAAGATACCAACTGTAAATGGGAATGATATACGGCTGACCATAATCATGCTGGTAAGTCATCATACCTTTGTCGAATCTTTTTGTTCCCATTACTATAGGATGAATTTTATATTTAGCCATATTTGCTCCCGGGGCCTGTCGCCCACCCAAACATATTCATATTAATATAGACCTGCACTGAACTTAGGACATTTTAGCATTAAATGTAAAATTTTAAACAGCTATCCCCAGGGTTATAAAAGTGAAATTTTAAACAATAAGCCCTCTCAATATATTTTAATTTGCAAAAACAAACTTAAAAGAATTTTGATTATTATTTCACAATACATTTAAGTTAATGAATTTCAAAGAGTTAATAAATATATTGTGAAATAAATAACAAAATAAAAGGCCAAATTAATGTTTTAAGCTTTAATACAATGTGAAAAAAGTTAATTTTTTCTTTATTTCAAAATTGATTGTTTCTTTTTTCACAGATCCCTAAATAAGAGGACAGTTAAAAAATTGCCGGCGAGCGTCACCGGCGTTCATCAATTATAAAAGGACAGTGAGGAGGAAGCCATGACTTACAAAGAGATTCAAGAGCTGCTGATGAAGGAAATGAGACTTTATCATTATCCTGTTGCCGTTAAATATTTCTTCGATCAGGCAGAGGTTGACGAATTCAAAGAGAAAGCAGAGTACCATGTACCCTTGAAACCCATGACCTTCTGTCAGTGGGAAATCGCAGCCCGTATGAAAGGTCAGACAGTTTACTCTGATGTTTCCGGACTCGGTTGTGGTAACGCAAAATACGCTTTCGCATGGAAAGAGCTGGATGAAGGCGAGATCAAAGGCCACTCCAAGTATGTTGTAGACATGGAACAGGCTGAAAAGTTCGTACTGAGCAAGCCCCGTATGAAAGAAGGCCTGATTGGTATAGCTGTAGCCCCTCTCGGTTCCATCGACGGAATTTTCGAACCTGACGTTGTTCACTTCTACTGTGACAACATGCAGGCTTACCACCTTGCAGTAGACTACGCAGCTGCAACCGACACCCATCCCCTGCGCCCGAACGTTACCATGAACTCCTCCGCTTGTGCGGGTTGCGTGTTCACCTACAACGAGCAGGAATTCAACATGGTTCCGGCATGTTCCGGCAGCTACAATGCCGGTAAAACCGAACGCGGCGAAATCAACGTCATGATCCCGGGAACCAAGTTCAAAAAAATGGTTCAGAGACTCTGCGACCGTATTGAACTGGCAAGCTCTTCCATCACCAAGCCCGGCGACGGCTTCCCCGGTCAGGACGTCTGCAAGAACTGTCCGCTCATTATCTTCAAGAAAGAAAATTAGAATAAATCAGGCCTGCGCCGCCAGAGAAGTGCGTAAAGCCTGTAAATATGTTTTGGGATTCTCAGACCCTTGGAGGAAAGGGTCTGAGACCCTAGTAGAATAACGGCAACGTTGATTCTCAGGGGAACAAAAAATCTAAAGGAGAAACATTTCATGTTTAAATCACGCAGAGCGTACATCATTCTGGCTCTCGCACTGCTGGCTGTAGCTGTTTACATCCAGCCTGCGTTCGCCGACCGTCTGTCAGAGGCCATCAACGCAACACCTAAAGGTGCTGAAGTCGGCCAAATCAATCAGGAACTGGCTCCCGGATTCCTAGGAATTCCCGGCGGCCCCAGCGTTAACCTTGTGATCGGCTTTGTATGGGCGATCTGGGTTGGTTGGATCTTCTCTACTGTCGGCGCATTCGGCGGCATCATGGCTGGTGTTGGTCATATCACTATTTACGGCTTCGGTAACTATGCTTCCACCTTCAAAAAGACCTCACCGGTCATGAACAAGCTGGTAACCGACTCCATCCGCGTATCCAACCAGTGGCTGGTAGGTACTTCCGCGGCAATGTCCTCCTTCAACTACTATAAAATGGGCCGTCTGGTTCTGCCTTTGGGTCTTTCCCTTGCGGCAGGTTCCATCGCCGGTTCCTACCTCGTTCCCTGGCTTACCGCAGGTAAGATTTCACTGAAATCCTACATCGGATTCTTCGGTCTCTTTGTTCTCGCTCTTGGCTGCTACCTGTTCTACGAAACCACACCTAAAGGACAGGCCGGTAAAAAGCAGGCTAAAGAAGCAGCAAAGGCTTTCGAAGCTTCCATCAAGGAAGAAAAAGAGGGTGGAAAAGTTGATACCGCCGCTATGGGTGTTAAAGTTGTCAGCTTCGCCATGACCAGGTGCGTATTCACCTTCTATGGTGTTGAATTCTCCTTCAACCCCCTTATCCCGGTTGTCGGCGGCTTCATCATCGCAGCACTCGCTTCCTTCCTCGGCGTTGGCGGCGGATTCCTGCTCGTACCTTTCCTGACCAGTGTTGCAGGTCTGCCCATGTACCTTGTTGCAGGTACTTCCGCACTGGCAGTACTCGTCGGTATGACCACCTCCGTCTTCACCTACATGGTTGTTAAAGATACCCCCGTGTTCTGGCCCCTCATCGGTGTTGAACTCCTTGGTATCCTCGTCGGTTCCTTCATCGGACCCCGTACTTCCAAGTACATCCCGGACGTATGGCTCAAACGACTCTTCGTCGTGCTGGCTCTGTACGTAGGTATCCGCTACACCTCCAAAGGATTTCTCGGTTACAGCCTGTTGCCCCCGTTCTAAAAATTGTCCCGATTTACAGAAGGGGAAACTTTTCATGAGTTTCCCCTTCTGAACTCTAATTTCAAATAGTTTTTTAAATGGGGTAAAAATATGTTCGAGTCATTATATCCGATTATAGACAGCATTCTGATCACCCCCTACCGCATAGGCATTCCTGCCCTTGCGGCATTCTGGTTCGGTACCGCTGTCATGGCCTTATGGTGTACATTTGCCGGAGAAATCTCAATGGGCCTGATTTATGTCTGGAACCGGGACTATTACACTGACTTGAACCGAAAAATGACCCGCATGCACAATATTTCCGTGGAAGCCGTCCGTCATAAGGAAAAATCCACATTCAAATCCGCCAACAAATGGGCAAATGAATACTTCGGCAAGGTTTTCTTTTCCCATGCCGCCCTTTTCGCGGTTTCCCTCTGGCCTGTACCGTTTGCCATGGGCTGGCTGCAGTCACGTTTTGCAGGCATTGATATCCACACTGTCCCCTTTACAAAATTTTCCCTCGGATATTCGTTTGTTTTTATTTTATCATATATTATTGTACGCTATGGCTTTTCTAAGATAAGATCTTATATACCGGTATTTAAAAAAATAGATGAGATGAAAGCGGAAGACGCTGAAAAAGTCGGAGAGATGACCTCGTGGAGTGAGCTGGCGCAGGACTCTGAAGCCAAAAAAGACACTGTTGCCGAGACAGGTCTTGAAAGCAAGGCTTAGACGAGGAAAGAATTCTCCAGCAGACACGCCCCCGCAAAGTGGAGAATTCATGTTCAAATTACGATACACACTGCCGGCTATTCTGCTGCTTGTCGGTGCTGCCATATACTTCTTCGGATCGCAGCCGGAAGAAAAAATCGTTCGCGTGGACATGTCCGTCCGCGCGGAAATACGTGTCCCTGAACCAAAGCAAGCCATAACATACGCCTACCTGCCCCAGTATTCACACAAAGTCTCCTATCTCAGGCATAGCAAACTTATAGATTACCTTTCCCGCAAATCTGGTTTCGCGCTAAGGCAGGTATTCCCGGACACTTTTGAAGAGCATCGCCGTATGGTTGAAAACGGCGAAATCGATATTTCATTCTCCAATCCCATGACTTATGTAGAAATAGCCCGGAGCGGTGCTCGGGCCTTTGCCCGGATCATCGAACCGTCCGGCAGTCCGACTTTCCGCGGGCAAATAATCACCCGCAAAGATAACCGGGCCATCACCCGCCTTGAAGACTGTATAGGAAAAACATGGATCGCAGTAGACCGCCTTTCAGCCGGCGGTTACCTTTTCCCGTTGGGATTATTTTTCAAACACGGGATCAAGCAGTCTGATTTCAAAGAGATTTCTTTTGCTCCCGGACCGGGCGGCAAGCAGGAAAAGGCTGTACTTGCTGTTTATGCCGGAAAATATGATTTCGCCTCCATCCGCGAGGGGACCCTGAATGTGGTCCGAGATAAAATCAATATTGATAAAATCAAAATCGTTGCGGAAACTGAACCGTTCCCCGGCTGGGTATACGCTGCGCGCAAAGGTCTTTCTCCTAAAATTATCAATAAAATTAAATACTGTATGTTCTCCATGTCTATGGCCGATCCGGAGCAGGCCGCAATACTGTATCAAGCCGGAATGCGCGGCATAATCCCCGCAGAAGACAGCGACTACGATCCGGTTAGGGAACTTGCAGAAGAACTTGGGCTTCTCCACGACAGCCAGCAGGGGGAACATTAATGACAAATTTATTTTCCCGCTTAAGATTTCGCACAAAAATTAATCTCGGTACAACAATGATCGTTGCTTTCACTTCCCTGCTGATTGCTATCTTTGTTATCCGTATGTCTGCTGATGCCCTTATTGAGCAATCACGCAAACGCGGTGAAGTACTCGCCGGCAATCTGGCTCTACGTGCTGAGAACCCCCTGCTTTCGGTGGACCTGCTCAATCTCGGGGCCATGGTCAATGAGCTGAAAAAAGCCGACAATGAAATTGAATACGCCTTTATTATGGACGAACAGAACCGTGTGCTGGCCAATACCTTCAGCGATGGCTTCCCTGTTGAGCTGAAAGAAGCCAATGGGAGCAGTAACAATTCAATAAGCATAGTTACCATCGACACCGGTAAAAACCGTATTTTCGACTTTGCTGCACCGATTTTTCTCGGCGACAAAAAGTTGGGAATGGTCCGTATCGGACTTTCACGGGCAGGAATTCATGCTGTAGTCCAAAACCTGATTGTTGCAATTATGGCTCTTACTGGAGCCGTCCTGCTCCTTTCTGTACTTATTTCCACCCAGTTCGCCCGTGAATTAACTTTAAGGCTTGGTTTGCTGCAAACACATGCCGAAAACATTGTAACCACCCACCTTGGACCAAGCCTCCGCAAAAAAGAAATAAAGAACAAAGGCTTAAGAGAAAAGTTAAGACGGGCTATCAGCGACCCGCTCAAGGGCGATGAAATTCAGGAATTAACCGAAACATTTGACGCCATGGGCATGAGTCTCGCCTGTCATATTGAAGACCTGCAAATAACCGAGGCAGATCTTATACGACAAAAAGAACTGCTCAAAACTATTATCAATGTTTCACCGGACTTTGTTTCCCTGCTGGGTCCGCAACTGACATATCTTGCGGTCAACAAATCATACGCCGAGCATCTTGGCAGGGATGAAGAAGAAATCATCGGTCTGACAGATAAAGAGCTCTACCCGGAAGAGATGGCCGCTACACGCATAGCAGAAGCAAAAATGATTTTGAAAACAGGCCGTCCTGTAAATAAAGAAATCCGTGAAGCGGAGACAGAAAAAAGTCCGGCACGCTGGTTTCACATCATTCGTGTTCCCGTATACGGACAGAAGAATAACATCATCGGCGTATTGTCGACTTCGCGTGAAACAACTGAATTGAAGAATTATCAGGCCCAGCTTATTCAATCACAAAAAATGGAGTCTATCGGTAAGCTGGCGGGCGGTGTCGCGCACGAAATAAACACCCCGCTGGGAATAATCCTTGGATATGCCCAGCTTCTGCAAGAAGATCTCGATTCTGAAGAACAAATAGCCAAAGATGTGGCTATCATTGAAAAACAAGCTCGCGTCTGCCGCAAAATTGTAGCCGATCTGCTTGGCTTCTCGCGCCAGAATCAAAGCGAAAAGATTTCCATGTGCTTCAATAACTCCATCCTTGAAGTAGTGCAGTTGGTCAGCCACACTTTTAAGCTGGAACAAGTACAGATTTCAACAGAATTGGATGATCGTTTCCCCATAATTCACGGCGACCCTGAAAAACTGAAACAAGTCTGGCTGAACCTGCTTTCCAATGCTCTGGAAGCCATTGGTGACAAAGGCACTATTTACATCTCGACCAAACTGGATATAGCCACCATGACCATCACCGCTATTTTTGCGGATACAGGGCATGGAGTTGAACCTAAAAATATTAACGCAATTTTTGAGCCTTTTTACTCAACCAAACCGGTAGGCAAAGGAACCGGACTGGGACTCTCCGTTTCTTTTGGAATTATCAATGACCACGACGGAATCATTGAAGCTGTAAGTCCGCTACCGAGCGACTTGCGCCGGAGGCTAGATCTGCCGGGCAACTCCGGCCCCGGAACATTATTCAAGGTAACTCTGCCTCTGGACGATCTTTCTGACGAAGACAAGACTTAGTCTTCCTTTATCTATTCCTCTTTGATAGAGTTAATATTATGAGATTTCGACATGTTTTCAGCCACTGGACCTATGAAACCTTTCCCCCCGGAAGGTTGCTCAGACGCCGCTATAACTCCTTTAAGAAGCTTATGGAGCTTGAGGAGTTATGCCTTGAGTCTATTTCGCATATTGAAGATATCGGATTCGGACTGACAATTACCGACTGGGCTTATGTTGAAAAACAAGCCGCAGATCTCGGTATCAACATCCGGACAATGCTTGAACACCTTCAGGACATGAATCCTGTGCGATTCATGGATATCATGGACTATTACAATAAAATCAACTTTTATGTACGCATGGCGGTTACCGTACCAGACCCCGAAATATCGAAGCCTTTCACTTTCTCTCTTGACGATGCAATTGACTATGAATTCAAGGCCGGGGCCTGCGCTGCTGATCTGGCAAGGCTAAAAAAGTCAGGTGTTCCTGTTCTGGACGGGATGATTATCGGTTCTGATGTTTACAACTATTTCATTGAAGCAAACAACTTACGGATTGCCATAGACGAAATACTTGAAACAGCGGTAACAACCAATATTTCCGACCTGCACCAGATTTCACGCACAATCATCGACCGCTTCATGCAAGGCAAAATGCCGGACGCGATAGCCAATGAGATCGAAATCGCCGCCCTTGAGACTTCGCGCGGAAGCGGAAGCCTGTCCCTTACGGTATCATCAACCCCGGAAGGAAGCTTATACGCTCTCCCGGAAAGCTGGTGCACAATCTCCCCTGTTCCTGCGCAGAACATTGTAGAAGCATGGAAAAAAGCAGTCACCTGTAAATTTTCAGCAGAATCAATCAAATCCCGCATTGAATCAGGTTATGCTGACCGTGAAAGCCCGGCTTCAGTCATTATCCAACCCATGAAAGACATCCATGATTCCGGTGTTCTCGAGACTTTTCATGATTCATCTGATCTTCCACCAAAGGACCGTGAACATGGTTGCTCCGCTATTTTCAGCAAACACTCGCCCACCCCTTACCTGATTTCGAGGCGTGAACAGCAAAGGGTTCTTTCCAAACCGGAAAATTCTCCGCTTTCCACGCATTCGGCAAAATCAATAGCCACAATGGGCAGGAAAGCCGAAGAACTTTTCAAAACACCCCAGAAATGCCACTGGGTAACCGATCTTCGCAACCGGGTAATGATCACCTCTGTACGCTCATACCCATTCAAAGGCGAAAAAGAGACTGCGCGTATCAAACAGGCTCTGTCATACATTGCCAGTCTGAACATCTCTCCACGCAACACGGAAATGTTCCTCCCGGAAAAAAGCCGATCAATGTATGATCTGGTCCGCTTTGCCAACGAGAAGGGAATTGAAGAAATGTTCTCTCTGGTCAGTAAAAAAGGGCTGGGTATAGACGGGGCAAAACATTTAAAAGCCCGTCAGCCAATTGATATTACTGTCCTCAATCTTGCGGACGGTTTGTTCAGTACTGCGGCGGGTAAAATGGATATATCTCCTGACGACATAAAATCAGCACCCATGTGGGCGCTTTGGTTCGGACTTGGCGCAGAACGTCCCGGTTGGCAGGGCGAAACCAGCATTGACGGCTACGCGATTCTTTCGCGGACCTACATGAATATAACTCTGAAATCAGAAAAAGATCTTACAGAAGTGGACGCTGTCTGCGATCCTGATGCTCAGGCGAACCATATCCATTTCCGTTTCAAGGGCGGGCATGGCACACCGGACCAGCGTATTGCCAGAATTAAATTCATCAAGAAAACACTTGATTCACAAGGATTCAAAACAACTCATCAAGGCGATATGATTGTGGGGATTCTAAAGAAAGGAAGGGAACCTGAAATCCAGAAGATGCTTGCCACCACCGGACATCTCATTGCCCACATAGCTCTCCACCATCCGGTTGTGGCAGACGATGAAGATGTGAATCAGGTAGCGCTGCGTTTTATTTCAGGACTGGGCTAAAATCAGGACTGAATCTGTGATTTTTTATGGATCTGGACCAGAAAATGGACCAGTTTATCTTCTATCTCACGATCATCCACATATTCGATGATCATTTCTTTTGCCGCTTCAATATCGTAAGCTTGAAGCAATTCGCGCAACCTCATACGCAGCTGTGCTTTTTCACGTTTTATCTGAAGATCTTCCAGAATATCAGTAACGTAATCAAAATCTTTCTTGGCAAGTGCTTTTCTAAAGCTTGTGCGCACAAAATGCGAATAGAAGCGGCCTGAAATTCCGGACAGTAAAGTACCCAGCCAGACACCGATAACAAGAGTAACCAGATCAGCAATCCTCTCCTTGGCAATGTTTATCCATTCCGAGATGTCACGGTCCTTGAGCAGATCCTGCGTCTTGCGCATTTCAAGAACCATCCGTTTAGCAACCGGGTTATTCTTGTTGATATCCAAAGCCATGCGGAACTGGGCCTCAGCCCGTTCCAGATCACCCATCTTAAAATAAGCCCGCCCGAGCAGGCTGTAAAGCCAGTCGGAACGGGGGTATTGTTTCAAGCTTTGTTCAAGGCTGGTGACCGCGAGTTCATAATCCCCGAGATCAATCAACTCCTGCCCCATCCTCCCGCAGGCAACCTCCGAGTCAAAAGCGGCAGTATCCGCCCGGCATTCAATGATGCTTAGCATTACAGTCAGGGTAAGGACCACACAAACCAGCCAGATAATCCTTTCAGTTCTATTCATTAAGGGCCTTCACTATACTACCAGAGCCGCTTGATGCTGCTGCCTGGATAGTAGAACTTCAAAATGTCATCGTATTTCTTGGACTTTCCAAGCTCCGCAGCTCCCCATTGCGAATAGCCTACACCATGACCCCATCCACGGCCTTTGAATGTATAACTATCTCCGCTCTTGTCAATCCTCAGGAGAATATCAGGCAAATTCAATACGCGGGAACTGCCCAGAGTTGTCCGCGTACGCAAATCGCGCGAACCGGACTTATACTTGATGCGTACCTTGATAATTCTACCCGATGGTCCCTTTTCCAAGGCGGTAATGTCCTTTATTCCGGGGACAGAAATCCCTATTTTCTTCAGCTTGGCTTCAATATCCGAAGTACTGTACTTCTTAGTCCAGGATGCCATCTTTCCTTTAAGACTGGCAGAATCCTTCTGGGCAATCAGGTAAGCCTTACCCGCGCCGAAAATGGCTTTGGCATCAGCGGTAAATCCGCCGCTGTTGGCAGTATATTGCGAAAGTATGGGTTTATCCTTATAGATCAGGACATTTCCTTTAGTCTGCTGAACAGCCTTGTCGGTGCGTTTATCTTCCCGCTCCACCCCGGCATACATCTGATCATAAGTATCGGCATACACATCGTAGAAGAGATGGGTACGGTGCTGTTTCTGATAGTAGGCATAAGTCCGTGCCGCCACAGCCTGAGCTTTCAAAGTCTCCGCCGGCCACGATGCATAAGACTCAGCGGGAACAACAGACCGCAGGTAATCTTCAATCTCAACCAGATTAAGGATCAACAAGTTTCCCTTACGGATGCTGACATCTATTGTTCCCCGCACTTTTTTAGTCTCTGAACCATAGCTGGCCTTCAAGGTTCCGTTAGACTTGAATTTAATCCGGTTAGCGGAAACAACCTTGCCGTCAAGAGTCAATTTATTACCGGATATTCCGACTTTATACTGACGTCCACAGCCAAGCTCATCGGTACAGATCTTATCCTTGCCTGATCCGCTGATTACTGTCATGGCCGTAACCTTACGGCTTAGACACACCCTAATAATCGGCTCCTTTCCAATCTCTTCTGGAATCTTCTGATCCGGCTTTTCATCAGGTTTAACTTCCGGTTTTTGATCCTCTTTGGCCTTCATGGATAAGATAACAGCCTCGGCCTGAAATTTGAATTTACCCTTTGGAAAATAGCGCAAATACTGCCTGAAAACTGCGTTCGCCCGGTCATAGTGATTCATCTGATAATAAAGGAACCCTAAGCGGTAAAGGGCCGTGTCTGAATAATCAGGGTAATTACGTCCTACCATGCGATACAGATCAGCAGCCTTTTCCGGGGCATCCAGAAAAGTTGATAGAACCATAGCCTTGCCGAACATGGCATGCACTCTGGTCTTGGCAACCGGAGAATAATCAATAGCCGTATCATACTGCTCAAGGGCCTCAAAATACTTACCAATATCTATAAGGTAACTGGCATAGTTGATATGCCACTGAGCCTGTGCCTGATCCTCTATCTCAATAGACGAATACTTACGGGCAGATGCTACCGAAGGAAGCAGCAGTGCAATGATTAGGGCCAAAAGGAAAACGCTATGTATTATTCTTAATTTATTGATCATCTTTATTCTCCTTCGGCTTATCTTCTTTCACTTTATCCATGTGTGTATCATCCATATCGTCCGACGCATGTTCAGCCGGAGCCGCAAGATGATCCAGATAATCTTTCATATATATCAAGTTGTTGTCGGCCGGGCTGAGCAGCAAAGCCTTCTCCAGCACCAGTCTGGCCTGCTTAAGGTCTCCTTTATTCAGCAGGTGACGCACGTACAACTGGTGTAAACGCACATCATACGGGAACTTGGACACCCCTTCATTCAAAATCTCGGCAACGGCAATGTCATCATTAAGCGCTAGCAAGGTATAAGCGAGATAAAGATAGACATCACGGTCATCCTTCATCTTAACCGCTTTATTCAGGTTCTGATAAGCGTCACCGTAATGCTGACTGTGAAAAGAATTCACTCCCCTTGTTTTGAGGTCGACAAATTTTCTTTCCAGCTCTTCAGGAGTTATGTCCTTATCATCGACAAGAATAATCCTTCTCCCATGTGGATAAGGAGCATCAAGAATTGATTTGACCAGAACATCACCTTCCAGTTTCAATAGATCTCTGGAAACCGATCCCAAATAATTGTCACTGATGACAAGCTGTTGGGAGGCCAGCAGATTCACCTTGTTAGCGAAAATATTATTATCCCTGATTATGGCCCTACCGCCCTCAAAAACAATCCCCTGTGTGCAATTGTCAACACTGGAACGCATCACAGTTCCATTTCCGGCGCTTAGTAATAATCCCTGCCGGGCACCTTTCACCCGCAATCCTTTAAAAGCAAAATTACCGTCCGCAATTACTGCCGCGGCATAATCTCCCCCGGAGAATGAAGAGGAACGCAATTCCACATAACCGCCCGCAGCAGTAACCCCTTTGCTGAACCCATTAAATTCACATTGCGACAGCACAGCCTTACCACCGGGCAAAACTATGATCCCCTCGGTAGAATTAGCCTGAAAACGGACAGGAGCACTGATTTCTCCGAGAACTTTCAACTCACCAAAAACATCGACACGTCCTTTATCCGTGAAGCGTATCTTCGTGCCGGGCTGCACAATAAACTCAGCCCCTTCAGGAACACTGACCGGAAAAGAGATACGGTAATTACCTTTGATCAAAGTACCGTAGAGCTGTCCAAAAAGATCACGTTCATCAAACTGCGGCACTATTACTTTGATCGCCCCGTGAATGGGGGACAGGTTCCCGGCTTTGTCTTTAATTCGCACCCGATAAAAAACAGTACTTCCCTGAAGTACATCCTGATCCATGAATTCAGGAGTTCTTGTCCGGTATATTATCTCAAAATCACCAACAGGATCATTTCCTTTCTCGACAACAAATTCATCCAGATCAGTGCCGGCAGGGACTTCCCAAAGAAGACGAACACCTGTACGCCCGGTCTGACATTTCACAGTCTCAAGCTCCGGCGGCAACTCTCCGTCAATAGTGATCATTGAGCCGGATTCCGGCCAGATCCTCTCTACGCCATTTGCCTTACGCATTCTGACCATAAGAGTATCATCTACAGACTTGTCACCCTCGTGGACCACATAAAAGCCTTCATAAACACCCTGCGAGGTCTGCGGCAAAGCAATATTTTTCTTAAATTCGCCAATGTCGAATGAACACTTCAAACCCGGCTCGGCATCAACACGCACCGCAATTTTCTGACCAACGCCAAAAAGACGGTTATCCACATTGGTATCCACAGCAATAACTTCCGGCAGCTTCGTCCCTTTGGGACAATCAGGCAACACCTGCGCCATATTCCATGCCCAGTCGTAAACAACCATGCGCATCTGCCGCCTGATCGGATCGGCAAAAACTTCTTCCACTATGGTTCCAGCCAGCCCGATTATGCCCGTAGGGACGGAAATCCTGCGTTTTGATGCACTATCGCGCCATTTACCGACCATGGTACCGGCGGAATTATACATTACAACCTCAGCATCAAGCTGAAACAGATCGAAGGCCAGCGCCTTGATCATATCGGCACTGTAAATATCGGTCTTCACAATGCCGTCCGCGTTAAGAATCTTACACAGCTCAGCATCACTCTTTAACTGCCAGCCTCCATCGCGACCCAACCCAGCAAGAGCATTATCCACCACATCCTTCTGCAGCGGCATGAATCCCTTTCCGGCCAGTTGGTTGGTGATAGCCGCACGCGAAATATCAGCCACAAACAGCCTGTCATCATCCAGCACCAGCACAGACCTGTGTTCCGTAGAATTCTCGGCATGCTTGATATACTCAGCGGGCAATACCGCAATTTTATACGGAATTGCTTCTTCCTCGGTATACTGCACGGCCTGCGTTGTCCGCTTGCCTAGACAGCCCCCCAGAAAAAGGACTGCAAGCAACAGAAATATTATGGAGCTACCCTTGTTAATCATGGCTAAGACTTCAACTTTCTATCGATGTTAAATGAATTCACAGTACCTAGTATAGAGCGCACCTCCCCCTTAAGCTGAAGGTGCTTATCTGAAAGAGAATATTTCCCACCGCCCCAAGCCTGTATTTGACGTCCGCTGAGATCAAATGAATTAATGAGCATATCCTTCCCTGTGAATGCCGCCCGCATTCGCGCTATGCTAAAATTAAGGCCCTGCCCGCCTTGGGGGTTGAAGGAAACAGCATCCAGCAGATCAATGAAAAAGCCCAATCGAGGGTCAAGGTTAGCAAGGTTAAAGATATGCAATCCATCAATTTTGGCCGAAGCTTCACCGCGCACGGATTTAACGAGCTTTTCTGAATTTCCACCCTGCATGAACACATTGGCGTTGAGATATATTTTACCGCGTAAAGACACAGAAAGGTCCTTGGCAAAACAGGCTATCAGGCTGGGCAGGCTGGTCCCCCGCCCCTTAACATTGCACTGCGCTGCCAGCTGATCACGAGCCAGCACTACGTCTGCATTTAAATTAAGATAGAAAAGCTTACCGCTGGCTTTAATCAGACCACGCTCGCTTCCTGAATGAACAAAAACCACCACATCACTGAACGGCCAATCATTATAATAAAATTTACGGATTGAGGCCTTGCCGCTTATGTCTCGCCCAAGCAAATTTTCAAAGTTGAAATCCTCAGGTGCGGCAGCAACTTTTGCAACCGAATCATCAACTTTTGTTTCAGGAATACGAATACTCAAAGATTTCAGCTGCGCTTCATAGCCGGAGAGCTTATTACGTGGAGTATTGAAATATCCGGATGCTGAGATTCTGGTTTCCTTGTGTTTCAACTGGGTATCAAACGCAGTCCTCAAAGGATTTTTTTTTTCAGCCTCGCAAGTAATCTTGTAATCGAAAACAGAAAAATCAAGGGCCTCAGCCTTAAAACGAGCCTCTTTCAAATCAAAAGGAAAAACCAAAGAAGCCTGTGCCTTAAGATTTCCGCCAGTTGCTGAAGCCACGTTGAACCTACGCACTGAAACCACGGGTCTGCCGTCTTTCAGTTCCACATCGGCATCAATATCCGAAATACTAAGCTCCTGCTTGCGCCCGTCCAGTGATTCCAGCACCAGCTTGAGGTCCTTGGCACTGACCGTCATTTTGCCGGACAATCCCCTATTCTCCACTGAACCGGAAGGATTTGACAGGGCAACAGATTTGAAAACCAGCGTACCTTGCGGCTTAATGGATTTCAGCTTAGCAGATTCACAAAGTGATTGGGTGGCATTACGTCCCCGTGCACTTTTCTGGGCCATGGCATAGAGTTCCCCGGCATCAACCTTTGCTTCCTCAAGAGATACCTGAAAAGTACCGCCCTGCCCCATCTGTAAAACCAGTCCCTTACCACTGGAGGAGTCAAGAACCACGCCACCGGACTCAACATTCATGGTTCCGGCCGCACTGTCCACGCTGAATTTAAGGTCAGTTGTCTCAAACTTCCCGGCCTCTGCCAGTTCAGGAATGGTAGAATTGGAAAGATATCCGAAACCGTTTAGGAAACCGAGAAGTGAAGCCGGATCAATTGAGCATTGGCTGGCCTGAAGATTAAGCTTAAGCGGTGAAGTGGAAAGCATCTCCAGCCTTCCGGAAAATTTGAATCCCAACTCGGCAACAGAAGCGCTGCGGACATTAAATGCAAAACCGCCGCTACCTTTTTCGACACTTGCGGAAACAGTTAACGGTTCGGCATGGTAAGAATTTGTCAGCTGCACCCTGCCGGAAACAACATCTATTTTCTCGGGAAAAATAGCAGGCAGTTCCAAATACATGGTCTCTGTAGATTCGGAATCCGCCCCTTTGTGATGGGCAAGGGCTTTAACGTCAGGGTCCTGCAAAATTACGTGCCTAAGCTTGATCTCCCCGGTCAGCAGACTGGCAACATCAGGAAAAATCTCCATTTGAGGAATGCGGACAGTATCCTCTCCGCTTTGAATACGAAGATTTTTGACCAGTAAGGAAGGAAAGGGGGAGTAATGGAGTTCTATGTCATCCATTACCACCCCCATATCAGTCATATCGGAAAGCAGTACCTGCGCGGCATCGACAAGATGAATCCTGACCAGTACTATGGAACCGACCATTAACATGGCCGTAAGAATTCCACCAATAAGGATTCCTTTTTTATGTAACACGCAACACCGCCCTTCTATTTACTTGAGAACGAAAACAACCCTTGCTTGCGCAAGCAGGTTATACTTCTGGTCATACGCAAATACGGTAGAAGCATCTTCAACACTGACCACGGCGTCAGTCACATTTTGTACGGTCTTGCCCTTGAGCACCATGGGTGACTTGCTGCCCCATGATTCAAGCAATGCCCGGGCCTTTTGCAAATCAGTAGTATAGCCGCCGCACCCCCGTTCAATCAGAACCTGATTAAGAACCTTTGAAGGATCGAAAAGAACTTCATTCTTTTCAGTCAGAATACGGTTAACCAGAGCGGGTTTGAAATCAAAATTACGGACATCAACAATTATACCGTCAACCGGAGTCGCCACAGCCTCCTGAATCTTTTGCGATGCAGGCTCAGTAGTCTGGACCGGAGCTTCTACCTTCTCTGTTTCTTCCGGGGCCTGAACATTTTCAGCCTTGGCTGGAACTTCATCAATCTTCTGTTCTACTGCTGGAACAACCACTTCCGGCAGGGTTTCAGGCTTAAAAGCCGGGATATCGCGGACTTTCAATTCCTCAGGCTCTTTGACGATGATTTCGTCAAATGCGCTGTAAACAGAATCGCGGCCATGCAGGTTCAGCCTCAAACAAACACGGGCATAACCTTCAGTACGATCAAAAGATTCACCGCAAGGCACAGCGCCGCGCAAGGTTCCCTGAACAGTAGTGCGAACCCGCTCGCTGGTAAGCATTCCGTCACGCACAGTGGTTGTACCACTCAGCCGCAACCCCTGAAAGATTTCAAGCATCCTTCTCTGGGCGACCACTTCTGCGGCGCGCTTTGCCCGGTAGCGGCTCTGCCCGGCTTCGGATTCACCGATGACCTGAATATAGCCCTTCTGAAACACTTCATCCGCATTCACGACTTCAACAATCTTTTCCCCGGCAACAGCGGAGCCGGCAAAAAGCACTACCGCAATCAGGGCGAGCAATAATTTTTTCACGTTATCCTCCACTGTTAATAAATATTCATTATATTACGTAAACGCATTAAGGAAAGGATCAGGTCTGCACCGTCCATATTGGAATCAGGCCGAAAAGCACCGGATAGGTCTGTTTCCATCAAATTGCGGTTAACTACAGTAACAATGGCGTTATACCATGCGTCTGTAGCTTCAACGTCAGGATAGAGAGACTTCTTCTGCCCCATATGCTGGGTAGACATCTCGTCATCACCGGTAAGCTTGATAAGTACATCCTCAAGCACAAACGCCAGCTCCTTGCGGGTCATAGACTTGGCAGGATGGAAAAGATACGCGTGGGTCTGCTCATCATAAGTGGGTTCAAGACCGCGAACATGCCATTTGAGTACAGTCATTATTTCCGGCTCGAACATATGCCCCACTACATCAGCTGGAGTGAACTCAGCCTTCATATCTGTTCCGGGAACTGGGATACGACCAGCGAAAAGCCTATCCAGATGCAGTTCATCAACCAGCAGGGCAGCGACATCAGCCCTGTCTACTTCTTCCTTAACCGCAATCTTCTTGGCAACGTCGGTAAGGGTATAGTTGCTCATAGCCCGCAGGATTTTCTGTGCCCGGTTATAGAGGGCGTTAGCTTTGTCATGCCACTTGCCCGGAGAGGCAGCCAGTACTATACCCAGTACATCTTCAGCTTTGCGAAATTCGCCACCTTTAAAGTAAGCCATGCCCATGAAATAATGGACGGCTTCGGTCTGGCGATAATAAGGAAGGTCTTCTTCAAGCACATACTTGAGCATCAGCTTGGCATCAACGTAAAGGTCTTCCGCCCTTTGCAGCCAGCCGCGAGAAGCTATATGGGTATAAACCCGAATTCCAGTTACATAAACGCTGAATTTCTGGGAACGGTCCCTTCTGGCCTCGGAGACAGCCTTATCAAACTGGTCAATAGCCCTTTCAGCATCTACGGCACTGTATTCAGCGTCACTCTCGCTCTCGGCGCGGATAGCGTATACAAGGGCCTTACCGGCAATGGCCGGGGCAAATTCATCATCAAGAGCCACTGCCCTTTCAAAACGGGCAAAAGCTTTATCAGGCATGCCTTGATCTATCAGCTCCATGCCCATCAGATAATGATGGGCTGGATTATCTTCGATAGACATGGGTTTTACTTTTTTTCCGCATCCCGCAAGGGATAGAATCAAAAGCAGGCCCGTTAAAAATACTAAATATTTTTTCATCCTGTTATCCTCCTTGCAGTGGATGCGTTCCGCCGGCAATCATGATTTACCTGCATGCTGCATCCACATTCTAAACAAACTAGTAAAAACAGGCTCGTTTATCCTGCCGCTGAATGTCGACTAAAAACCTTCAGGATTCTGCCACCGGAATCTCATATTCCGACCTTCCATCCTGCTCTGAAACTTCACTACTCCTTCATTTTTAAGAGCGGTAGAAATCCGCTTGAATAGATTTTCAGCACGCAGGGTAGACCAGTAAGTAACTTCCATATTCATCCCGTTCTGACGCGTGATCTCCTTACGTACAAAACCGGGAACTTCCTCAAGAGTCGTGCAGACAGAAGGTAGCTCAGGAAAGCCGAGGAAGGTCAGCGAGTAACGAAACCCCTTGCCGCGATCCAGTTCGGATTCCATATTCTGCAGCAGTTCACGTGCAACACGTACAGAAGCCCAGTAAGTCTCCGGCTTGGCAGCTTCTACAGCACGTCTGTAGACTTCCGACGGCTTGCCGGAAAGACTTACGTATTGTTCCAGAGGACGCCTCACTTCGCCAACCTTGAGACCGTCTGAGATCCGCACACAAGTCATATGCATTACCGGATTCGCGTTGCGCGGAAGTTCAAGATCCACGGCGACTACATATTCAGCCTTGATCAAGCCGTTATACTTCGCTGCCTTTTTCAAGTTCATGGAGCCTTCAATTTCGCTATATCTGGCTCGAGCCATGGGCCAGTCAATGACTTCAAACTGGAATTTTTCCCTGAATGTACGCGAAACATCATGCACCAATTCTTTCATTGATTCCGGCGGGACAGAATCGAATCCGGCCCCGGAACCGAAAATGAGCAGCCGCGGCAGACCGGACATCTTCTGCAGAATGGCAAGAGTTGTGTAATCAGAATACATCAGTTCACTGTCGACGACGGCGTCAATAGTGATGGCATAACCGTCAGCTGTGGCCCCTTCTTGCAACACTTTATAAGAGGCAACATACCCTTTGGAGTGACTGGCTATTTCGTCCCGGACCAGCACTCCGGAGTCCACAATCGAATCCGAAGCCACTGCTGTTCCGATCTGCATTTCGACAGCAGTTCGCAGAGCGGAATTAAGCGCCTGCTGACGGTCAATTCCCTCGCCGGTGGCCTCCACGGCAAAAGCCGTGGCGGCTGCCAGCAAGACTGCTAATGAAATTGCAACCACTTGAAGGTACAATTTTGTTAAGGACATACAGACCTCATATTTTTCGGCAGATGGATCTACCATTCACTGTTGCTCTGCTTCCTGCGCTGCTTCACACGGTGCTGCTTGACAATCTTCACTTCGTTGCCGGAAATGTAGACACGGCCCTGCATATTCAGCTTTCTGAGCATGCGAACCATGTTACGCTTCAGATGAGCGGAATCAATAGAGGACTTGTACCAGAGTTCGTGGTGTGAGGAAGTATTCAGGGCGTTGCTCTTGGGTCTGTGGCTGTCATAACCGGTAAAAATTGTGATGTAATCTTCAACATCAAGCATATCATCGTCGCTGAATCCGTCAAAAACCAGATTCCATTCGAGCAGACGTCCGCCGGAACCGATACCGGAACCTCCGCCAGCTCCTGAACCGTCAACCGCAGAGTCGCTTCCGCCTTCAGGGTGATACTGACCAAGACGATCAGCAAGAACGGCACCCACATCGGACCCGATAATCTTGGAGAGCTTGCCGACCGCTTCGAGAACGTCATTGCGGCTGTAAGGACTGGGGACAAGTTGATACTGTTGAGGTTCTGATTCAAAGTTACCCAATCTTGAACCGTCCCAAACGGAAAGCAGACGGCCTTCAATTCGTGCTGTAACCCTTACGCTGTTCTGGTTAGTCTTGGCATTGGGGTAAATACTGAAAATACAGAGCACATCAATACCGGCATCCTTGGCGATCTGGATCAGCTCAGCATCATTGCGTCTGCTACGCCCCTGAACATGAGTTATATGGGTCAAGGCGGTTTCGTCTTTTACATCAAAGCCGAGATTAACCATTTCATTGGAAATTGCGTTGAGAACGCGTTTAAAAACACGGGAATTACGGGGTACGGTATCAGGATCAGAGTCTTCCCCTACAATCATAACCCGCGGCAGGTCTGTCGCTAGTGCAATTGAAGGTGCTACCAGAAAGCAGCCTATAGCGATGAGAAGCAGTATTATTTTCCTCATGTCACTCTCCTTGAGAAATAAGTGGTTACATTTTTCCCGGTCAGCAGAAACGGGACGATTTCTATAAACACAAACTTTTAATCCAAAACACAGTTACTGACAGTCGCCCTTGCCTAACGAGTTTATAAATAAAAACATCCATGAATGTTATACTTGTTCTGCTTCATCCCCCCCGTTGACCGTGTTGTGTTGCATATGTCCATATTGGAACTATGGATATTGCATCTATAACACACGTCGGTGATATTTATCCACGTTTTTTATATTGAAACTATTGAAAACAAAAAAGCCGCTATGACATCATCATAGCGGCTTTTCTATTTCCAGATTGGATAAGTAAAAAACTATTTTTTCATATTCACGAACTGGAAAGGCATGTCTATATCTGACTCTTTCACAAGAGATATAACAGATTGCAGATCGTCCAGTTTTTTACCGGTAACGCGAACCTGATCATCCTGAATGGCTGCCTGCACCTTTATTTTTGATGCTTTAATCAATTTAACAATCTTTTTGGCAGTATCTTTATCAATGCCTTCCTTGAGTTTAACTTCCTGCTTCAACTGACCGTTTGAAGTAGGCTCAAACTTGCCGAAATCAAGGAATCGCGGATCGACTTTACGTCTGGTGAAATGCGTAATCATCATATCCTTTACGGCTTTGATTTTCATTTCATCCCCGGTCACTAGGTTGATTGTGTTGTTCTTCTTATTCAGGGTAAGTTCGGTGTTAACACCACGAAAATCATAACGTGTCTCAACTTCTTTGAGTACGTTGTTAACAGCGTTGTCGACTTCCTGAGCGTCGATCTGGCTGACGATATCAAACGATGGCATGGTATATC
Organism: Maridesulfovibrio sp.; assembly: GCF_963667685.1. NCBI lineage: Bacteria > Pseudomonadati > Thermodesulfobacteriota > Desulfovibrionia > Desulfovibrionales > Desulfovibrionaceae > Maridesulfovibrio > Maridesulfovibrio sp. The sequence continues at coordinate 1,244,877 of NZ_OY763931.1, forward strand.
CTCCATAAAATTACTTGCTGTCTGAATTCGTCTGTAATCTAACAATCAGAAAGACTTAGTCAAGTACCGATAAATCCCATTTCAGGACAATAAAGCCTCATCAACAGAAGAATAGATATTAAAAATTGTATCAAGCTTGGTAAGCTTAAATATCTGTTCCATCCTTGGGTGCAACCCTGCGAGCAGCAAACAGCCTTCATTAGGCAGCACATGAACAGCTGGAATAAGACCGGCAAGAGCACTGGAATCCATAAAACCGACTGAAGAAAGATCTAAGACAAATTTATGATCGCCCGCACCCACAAGACTGGAAAGGAGATCAGACAAAGCTGTATGATTAGCACTGTCGACCCTGTCATCAGCCACCCGTAGAACGACGAAATCTCCAACCTTTTCCTGAGCTAGAACCATAGCTTGCTCCCGAATAGATATAAATTACCCCGCACCCCGAGTAAAAGTTTCGTAAGCTCAATGCTTTTGAAACAATTGCTGCAAATATTTAACATCCATATCACCATAGAGCAACATGTTATTATTTTACAATTAAAAACCCTACATACTGGACTTTTGATGACCCGAGAAGAATATAATCTATGAATACAAATTTATTTCAGCATTAATCAATAAAATTTTATACTTAGTATGACATATTTCCATCTATCAGCGCCGGGATGCAGCAGATAAAAAAGGCCGGGAAATAAATCTCCCGGCCATTTTATACACATCACACACAAAGCACTTCTTTAGCTTGAAAAGAATTACCCTGCACGCGATCTCGCTTCTTCCATTTTTCAATAAACTGCATACATTCTTCGCCAGGAACCGGCCTGCTGAAATAGTAGCCTTGAAAACAACTTCCACCCATCAGACGCAACCGCTCCAACTGAATGTTGTCCTCAACACCTTCAACAACAACTTTCATGTTGATATTTCTGCACAGGTCCAAAATACTGGTCACAATATGTCTGTTAACATCATTCAGTGAACCGAAAGTCAACGAACGGTCAATTTTGACCTTGTCAATAGGCAGTTCACGCAGATACCGCAGTGAAGTGTGTCCCATCCCGAAATCATCAATTGAAATTCGTATCCCCTGCCTGCGTAAATTATGCAGTGTGGCAAGAACCAGGTCACTGGATGTCATAGCAACGGATTCGGTAATTTCAATTTCCAAACAATGCGCCGGAACAGAAGCATCACGAATAATCGAAGCCACCTTCGACTCAAGCTTTTCATCTGTAAAAAGAGAAGGGGTGAAATTCACCGAAACAAAAAATTCATCACCAAACCTGCCATGCCAGACACCTAACTGAGCACATGATTCCCTTAGAATAAAATATGTCAGTTGATCCACGCAATTCATATCCTCAGCCAAGGCAACAATAACTTCTGGGGAAATATGCCCGTAAGAAGGATGATGCCAGCGTAATAGAGCTTCAGCACCAAGAATTCTACCAGCATCAACATCCACCTGGGGCTGGTAAACCATATAAAGCTGTTCTTCATTTCGAATAGCATCACGCAGGTCATGGGCCAAAGATCGCGCAATAAAGCCTTCAAAGCCGGATAAACCCATGCATTTGTAGCCTGAAAATTCTGATCCGGACCGTACAACTGCAAGCACTTCATTCATGCCCTGCTCATATTGTTTACGGACCACCATATCAAAAATAATAACAAACGGCATATAAGCAGCAGCGCCGACCATGACAATAAAGGCCTGTAGCAGGACCCCGCTCCACGCCCCAGTGGCAAGATAAGCATTCAGGAAGGGAGGAGTTGTCCAGTGTACTACATGGGTTATTACCGGCACAAACCCGGTGAGGGTTGCACCATATGCTATGCAATAAGCCAGAATCGGAATAAAGATAAAAGGAAGGGCGTAAACAGGATTCAGTATCAAAGGGATGCCAAAAAGTAACGGCTCGTTAACATTAAAAATACAGACGAGTAGTGCCAGAAATGAAATTTTCCTAACCCCGGAATCGCGCCCCTTCATAAAAATGGCAATCAGCAGACTCAGTGTCAACCCTGATCCCCCGGCCATAGCAAAACAGTCGATAAACTCCTTGGTTAAAACATGAGTAGGAATTCCTCCGGCCTGTATAAGAGCAATATTGGCATCCATATTGCTGCTTAAAACTGTATTATTAAAAAAGGAAAGGGAATTTGGGCCGTGAACACCGAAAAACCAGAGACATTGAGAGCTTAGAGTATAAAACAAACCATTTAGGAACTCAGAGTCATTAAGGCTTAAAATCCTGCAAACGACATAGTCTTTGAATCCATAAAGATTTCCGAACCCTAGAACCATGACAAGCTTTTTAAGCAGGGCAAAAAACACGATTACTCCCACGCAGGCAGGAATAAGCGATAAAATTTCACGCGAATATAAATCGTAACCGGCATCAGAGACCGGGATGCGCATCCCAATCCGGATAAAGATATGCAGTAAAAAGCTGGCTACGGATGAAACAAAAAAGGCCTGTGCAATGCCGTTTCCCAATGAAGCAATTTCACTGAAGGTCAGAAAATTAACTTCCCCATGCAGGATAAAAAAACAAGATAAGGAAATAACAACAAACAAGTTGGGGCTTATATATTCACCGGAACCTTTCTTGTTATGCATTACCCCATAGTTATAACTCATGCTGCAAAGCATGGCCAAAGCGGCAACACCATAGGTTCCATTGACAACATCTGCCAACAGCCCCTTATAGGAGTCAGGAATCTCGCCTAAAATATTCCCAAAAGGGAAATTAAGAGCACAGAGTAAAACAGCTCCGACAACGATTAAAGGGAAAACCTGCAACTGACTTCGCTTCAAAACTTTGAAGAAAGTCATGGAAGCCACCTTGTCCATGCATCTGTTCAAATAAGTAAAATAATCAAATACAGCCAATTTTCCGTCAACAGACTCTATTCCCGAATCATTCATAATATCCCACTGTCTAAAACTTCCCCTCTTTCCACACTACAATTTTGAGATAAGAGACACAATTCGAGATAAAAATCAATACATTCAATCATTCAATATGACTCAGTCCATTTTATCAGCCAGGAACACACCCAATTCTTTGTCCATTACATTAATGTGTGTAATCAACCAATCACTTAAATAGTTGAGGATATCCATATTAATAGAACATGCCCCACGTCCATGCCCATTTGCGACGCATACAATTTTATCAATAAATTCTGTATGTTTATTTTTATGATTCAACATGTATGGATAATTATACTTTTCCATCAGACTCTCTTCCATCCCAAAATGAACTGCTGCGTAATGGTGCAGATCATCAACAATGGTGCAAAGAAAGGACTCATTATAATCACCGTCAGTCATTTGATCATGGACAGTGTTTATAATCCTCACAAGTTCCTTATGTTGCACATCAATTTCATCTATTCCAACTGAAAGTTTATCGTTCCATTCCAGCATAGCCATATCCGACTCCTTTATAACTGCTACTTCCGACTGAGGTATTCACTGACATCATCAACATCACACTGATCAGGAAAGAGAAACTTCCGGGCATAATCAAGATGAACTCCCTTGAGCAAAAACACGTCAAACACATCTTCGTCAATATGCCTGTCATCACGCATAAAGCTCATAATTTTCAATGCTTCAGATATTTTTTTTGCCTTTTTGTATGGCCTGTCCGAAGCAGTAAGAGCCTCAAAAATATCCGCTACTGCAAGTATCCTGGTTTCAATAGACAAACTATTTTCATCTTTTTTCAATGGATACCCTGTACCGGTCAAAGTTTCATGGTGCCCGGTAGCAATTTCAGTCACCCTCTCAAGATGCTTCGGAAATGGAATATTGCTCAACATTTCCAGACCATTTAACATATGTTCATTAATTTTAAACCGCTCTTCGTCAGTAAGCGTGCCTCTTGAGACACATAGATTATACACCTCTCCCCGGTTGTAATCATTTGCAGGCACATCAATTGGATTGCAGCGGGCATCTTTAATGTGCTCATAACTCTTCGTCCGGGGAATAATATGTTCCGGTTTATCATCCAATAATTTCTCTTCAACCGGCAGCGTAGAATCCGATGGTGGTCCCATACGCTCAAGCTCCATATGACCAACCCCCATGCGGTTATCAAAATACCGCATCCATTTTCTGGATGCGATACGGGACACACGCTCTCTACGCTCCACATCCATAAATTCACTCCCGATATTGCTCTCGGCAATGAATGCGAAATCCTTTTCAAGCTTCCTGATCTCCCCTTGAAGCTCAACTCTCAGAACGTCTTCATCTCCCCCCTGTGTGAGTTTGCGATAATAATCAATTTCGGCATCTCGGCGCAACACCTCAAAACGCATGCGCACTTCATGGATACGGTCATAAATCGTCTCAAGCTTAGTTGCCTTGTCTACAACATATTCAGGGGTAATTACCTTCCCGCAATCATGCAGCCATCCGGCGATCCATAATTGACGCCATTCATCATCACTACCTACACGGAAATCTTTCAATGGCCCGGAATTTGTTTCGTGGACTGCGACAGCCAACATTTCCGCCAGTTGCGGAACACGCGTGCAATGTCCACCCGTATAAGGAGATTTGGCATCTATAGCTGCGGCAATAACCTTAATGAATGCATCAAATAATTCTTCAAGGGATTTAACCAGATTATGATTTTCCAATCCAACTGCAACCTGCGCCAACAATGACCCCAACAATTCTTCCATTCCATCTTCGGTCCCCACTCCTTTTACCGGATTAAACAGCTGAATCACACCAAGGACTTCATCACTACGGGTGATGATCGGGGCAGTAATCATGGACTGGATTTGACCACGCTTAAGTTCTGCCTCAAGGCCTGTTGGAAAAAGAGAAAGATCTTTGTTCTCAATAAACCTGATCTCACGACTGGTCATGACTTCGCAGGCCTCGCGCAGAACGGAATCTTCACTTATGAAGTCCAACAGATCGGGAGAGATAATAACCCTTGGGGCAGGATTTCCGGATAAACCTCCAAGCATAATGTTGGAAGCCTCAATAGACAGTAATTCAACCGCGAGTTTATTGTCTTCCACAAGATAAATCACACCACCATCAGCCTCGACAAAATCACGTGCCGAATCAAAAATAAGTTCTATGAGCTTTTCATCATCTTTTTCGGATGAGAGCGCTAAACCGCATTGGACCAGCTTTTCCAATTTACTGTGGGTGGCATGCAGCATAGCAGTTTTATCCCGGAGAGTTTCTTTCATCAGCTGACCGGACTTACCCAAGGTGTTCAACTCTTTAATACGTGACTCCAAAGGGGGCGATGCTGAAAAATCCAATTCCTGAATCTTGCCCGCCTCACGCAAAAGAAAATTGAACGACCTTTTCACACTGTTTCCGATATAAATCGCCAACAGACTGATAGCAATGAGTAAGGCGGTTGAACTGTAAAGAATATGCGCAGGCATCATGGAAAGATGATCGGTGACATCACTTAACGGGGCGGCTGCGGCAATAACCAGATGCAGTCCGCTCCCGGTATGCAAAGGCGTCAGACTGGCCATATAATCTCGGCCCTGCGAATCGGAAAAAACTGAAGATGAAATCTGATTGCCTTCCGGAAAAGGCACAATACGGGCAACACTCTCCACGGCTTTGTCAGGAAAGGAATACGCAGTGTGTAAGGCGAAATCATGCCTGTAATCTAAAACCCTGCCTTTACCCGAATAGGCCACTACATGATTGTCATAGTCAACAATCCATAGGCGGCCGTTGCTGCTGATATGCTGGCTGGCAAGCAGACTTCCCAGCTGTTTTAATGAGATATCAAGCCCGAATACTCCAGAACCGTCCTGAAGAGTGCGGGCGCAGGTTATACCCGGCACACGGGAACTGCTGAATATATATGGTGTGGTATAAGTGCTGTCGCAGGACAGCATTGCCTGCCGGAACCATGGACGCCTGCGCGGATCGTATTCAGAATAATCACTTCTTTCCGCCAGCAGATGCATGGATGAGTCAAAAAAACGCCAATGTTGATTTTTTTTGCCTTGTTCATCTGCACTGACAAACCTCTCTATGTATGCACACCCGGGGGGTGTTTCATAGTGATCTTCAAGCAACTGCCAACCGCGCGGCGCGATCACCTGATAAAACGAACCGTTTTCATAGCCGATATAAGCAGACATGAGATAAAAATTAGCATCAAGAATGGCCTTTAATGGCTCTAGACGCCTACAATACTTACTACCGTCTTCACCATGTGTATCGCTACATAGAGTTGCCCCGGCAACATCGGCTATTTTTGCTACCGGCTCTATAAAAGTATCAAGCTTAGCAGCGGCTTTACCAGTGACTTCCGCGAAGTACTCTTCCGCCGATTCAATCGCTGCTTCATCCGAGTGGCCTTTAACAATATAAAGAATTGTTGCAGCAGTTAATAAACAGGTCCCGGCCAGCAACCAACTGATTAATGTTGCTATCGACAATTTGCGATTCATATCTTCCCTCAATAGCAGCCATATTATCTTATACCCGCTAATCTAAAACAATAAACACTTCACCAATAACATTTTGTACGGTCCAGAACAATCACAGCACGCAAAATTAATGACCACACTATAATGAGTACAGTCACTTATATATTATTTTTTTAATTCTGTGAGTTCAACCTATTTGTTAGTTTTATAAACTCATTCTTCATCTCCGAATTCTGAAATACCATCAAATCAGGAGTCTGCAATTCCGCTATCCGGTCCAGCATGGCGTTGGCGTTGCGCATAAGTGCGATAAGGCTGTTCGCCCCCTGCACTGTTTCATAAGTATTAAGCGCAACATCATATTCATGGATAATTCCTTCTCGTGCATCCTCTATGCGCCTGCGGTTCCTGTCCAGATATGCACCATACATTTTTGCAGTTCGCACGGTAAGTCCCTGAGCAGCCAGATTGGTTTTGTAAACACCTCTGTATTTGGCAGGTTCACTGTTAATCTTCTTAACTGTTCTGTGGATCAACTCTTCCTGCTTCCTGATAATCTCCTCAATTCTAACCAAATAAACATCATCAATTGTGTGCTCATAATTTTCGTAGAGATTTATCAGAATCCGCAGCAAAAGCGTGTGCATTCCATAATAACGCTTTGCCATTTCAATATTTTCATTCGCCTCGGAAGTCATCCGCTGCAACTCAGCAGTTATCAATTTCACATTATAAAAAACAGAAACAAGTCGTACATCATCATCCCCGGTAACACTGTATACAAGTGTCTCTACCTGTTCCCGCTCAACATTCATCCCGATTTTGCGCATTTCGTCCTGCAAGACATCAATCAAATCATCTACCCGCTTCCCGTTCTCCTCTTCCCGAATAGTCAACTCTTTAATCTTTTCATTGATAGAACCAACATCATTTTTCCAGATTTCCCATTTTTTAACCTTTTTAGGAGCTGCTAAACGCTCTGTCTTCAATTCCGCTATCTTTTCCCGGCAATACTGCGAATCACTCTGAAGATCACGAATAGCATCCTTAGTTTCTGACATGCCGGAAACACCCAGTATTTCGATGCATTCATCCAGTAACTTATTTATTTTGCTATCGACGCTCCCTTTGTCCTCTTTTAAGGGATTCCACGACGAGTCCGGAACACTGCCGCGCAGATTAAGCTCCAAAACTGCTTCTGACAATAAAGGATGAACCTCGCTCCAAACACCTTCCAGAGAAGCAGCAGTGGAAGAGGAGACAGAACTTAACATGAACACCAATATACAAATAAAACATCTCACCGTAATCTACCTTCATTCAAAGCAATAATTAATCGTTAGTACATCAATCTTCACTACCGGAATAAATACTGCCGGACTAAGCATCTCTGCCATCATTATCATAATATTCATCGGCATCATACCGGTCACTCCCATTTACGCCACAAAGTTTATTTTTGTAAACTTTGGCAATGCAAAAAATTAATTCGTAACAACAATCATTGCCAAAACATGTTTTAAATCCATATGGCATAAATTATCTCATCAAATCAGTGATTGGAAATAATACCATATAAAAAACAATGTCACACACTAAATAGAAATGAAAGCTACTGCATGGGCTTAATAGAGACTTATAAAACAAAACCTACAGACATATTGTGAAATAATTCCCGATTATAAACAAAAAATAATTTAATACTATAATCCGACATTTCATAACTGGACATCCGTTCCACTCAGGAATATAAACTCCTCCGGATGATAGGGATTTACGTCCTTTGCTTACTGATACTGCACAGCCGCTCCGGTTGTACGCCAGCAATGTCATGGATGCGGCATGACAGCAGACCGACTTCAGCCTTATGCATTTCCCGCTACTCAAGCCAAGACCACACCATATGCCGGGATATGTCGGGACGAATCTTCAGTATTCTTTTTCACACGATTTAAGCGAATGGAGAGAAAAACATGACACAACCAATGTCGAAAGTCTTTATGAATACCTTTCTGGGCAATGCCCCGATGTGGTACAAACTGTGTATCATTTCCTTTTTGATCCTCAACCCCATACTCATGGTTACAGTCGGCCCATTTGTCGCTGGCTGGGCCCTGATCGGTGAATTCATCTTCACCCTGACCATGGCTTTGAAATGCTATCCCCTGCCAGCAGGCGGCCTGCTGGCCATTGAAGCAATCATCATCGGCCTGACTACTCCGGAAACCGTGTATCACGAAGCGCACAACAACTTTGAAGTTATTCTGTTGTTGATCTTCATGGTAGCCGGTATCCACTTCATGAAAGACTTCCTGCAGTTTACCTTTACCCGTATTCTAGTCAATGTCCGGTCTAAAAAAATCATCTCGCTGCTATTCTGTTTTGCCGGAGCTTTTTTGTCCGCCTTCCTCGACGCGCTTACAGTCACAGCCGTTATCATGGCCGTAGCATACGGATTCTACAGTGTTTACCACAAATACATTTCTACTGGTGCAGATTTAGGATCCCACAGCCTTGACTCAGACCTGCATCTCAAAGAGCAGAACAGGGAAGAACTCAAGCAGTTCCGCGGCTTCCTGCGCAACCTGATGATGCACGGCGCAGTCGGAACTGCTCTTGGCGGCGTATGCACCCTCGTTGGTGAACCCCAGAACCTGCTCATCGGTAACGAAATGGGCTGGCACTTCATGCCCTTTGCAATGAAAGTCGCGCCTGTAACATTGCCTGTATTCATTATCGGCATGCTGACCTGCCTGCTCACCGAACAGTTCAAAATCTGCGGATACGGCTACACCATGCCCGGTAACATCCGCTCTTTCCTCTTCGAAGAAGCGATGCGCAACGAAGAAAAACAGGGTCAGGCCGGAAAGCTTAGAATCATGATTCAGGCTGTAATCGGTATCTGGCTCATTCTGGCCCTTGCATTCCACCTTGCCGCTGTAGGTATCGTTGGTCTTTCAATCATCATCCTGCTGACCGCCTTTACCGGTATTATCGAAGAAAGCCGTTTCGGTCCCGCATTTGAAGAAGCTTTGCCCTTCACCGCACTGCTGGTTGTATTCTTCGCCGTAGTCGCCGTTATCCACTCTCAGGAGCTCTTCAAGCCGATTATCGAGTTCGTACTCAGCATGCAGGGACAAGCGCAGCTCATGGCCTATTATGTAGCAAATGGACTTCTTTCCGCTATCTCCGATAACGTATTCGTTGCGACCGTATACATCTCCGAGACAAAGCTGCACTTCGTGCATGTACTTGACGCCATTCCCAACATCGGCATGACCGGTCAGGCACTTATGGACAAACTCACAGACTCCCACCTCGTGCGCGCGGATGTGATTGCAGCACTACCTCAGGAAGCAGCGGTTCAGGTTAAAGCTGTTATGCATCAGTTTGACAAGCTGGCTGTTGCAATCAACACCGGAACCAATATTCCTTCCGTTGCTACACCTAACGGACAGGCCGCATTCCTCTTCCTGCTGACCAGTGCACTCGCTCCGGTTATCAGACTTTCATACGGCAGAATGGTTATGCTGGCACTTCCCTACACCATCACCATGTCTATTGGTGGTCTGCTTGCCGTTGACTGGTTTCTTTAAGAAATAAAGGTGTCCCTAATGTAGCTGACTCCGGGATTAAATTTCCAGAGTTTAAACGGGGTTTACCAGAAAGAATAAAAGCGGGTAACCTGATTGTTCAGGTTACCCGCTTTTTTGGGTCCTATGGACATGTACAGATAAAAACTCTACCCTCTCATTGAAAACAGAATAACATATTGATTCATCCCAAACCAAAACGCCAAGCGTCTCACAATTATCCAGACAGGGCCTTAGGAGGCATCACAATGGACACAACACTTGAAATTATAGGTTACTTGCGTTCTGACATTAAAACACGGGAAGAGGCCCCAAAACAGGGTTGCGAGGGCGGAATAGAAGCTGTCGTGGAAATTAAGGAAAAGTTTAAAGAAGCTATGGACGGACTGTCCGTCGGAAGAGAGATTCTTCTCTTTAGCTGGCTTCATGTCGCAGACCGCGGATGCCAGCAGGTTCACCCGCGCGGTGATGAATCACGTCCAAAGCGTGGGGTTTTTTCGACCCGTTCACCGGACAGACCCAACCCAATTGGACTCCATCCGGTAACGATTACAGAAATAGACGGTTTAAAAATAAAAGTCCGCCCTATGGAAGCCATAGACGGAACACCACTGGTGGACATAAAAACAGCCTAGTGCCAAAATGAAATCCCCCCATCCCACGGGGCCGGTAGATAAAGACCGACCCCGCATGGGGTATTCCATCGATACAGGTATCGTGAAATCTCGGGTAGTTACTACCGGGGACGGTAAGTAATTCTGCCGCGAGTAAGATCATAAGGGGAAAGCTCAACGGTAACTTTATCGCCGGGCATAACTCTGATGCGAAATTTACGCATCTTGCCGGAGATGTGAGCCAGAACCTCATGACCATTTTCAAGCTCTACGCGAAACATTGCGTTGGGGAGAGCTTCTTCCACAGTACCATTAACTGAAATGCCTTCTTCTTTAGCCAAAACTATTCCTCTTACTATTTAATTTCGTTACATAAATAAAGCCCGCTTACGCATAAGCGACAGCGGGCTAAATTTTCGATTTTCCCGGACACGGGAATATCAAGACTGTCTTTAGGTACAAAATGGTTTCAGTGAGAACCACATGTTCTCACCAGCCCAAAGGGGCTTTATACCAATTCGCAACAAATTACCAGCGTCTGGGACGTGGTTCGCGAGGACGGGCTTCGTTTACTTTCAAATTACGACCACCAAAATCAGTGCCATCAAGATTTTCGATAGCCTGAATCGCTCCTTCGTCTTCCATTTCAACAAAACCGAATCCACGGGGGCGGCCGGTTTCACGGTCATTGATGAGTTTAACAGAAATAACTTCACCAAATTCTTCAAAAGCTGCCCTAACATCTTCCTCGGAAGAGTTCCAAGGAAGATTGCCCACGTAAATGTTCTTCGACATCTCAAAAAACTCCATAAATCGTTAGAACTTAAAACAAACCAGACTGCCGTACATGAACCTTAAAATTCCTACGACATTCGCTGATCTCAGAAACCCGCTGAGATAACCAGCCATCAACAAAATACCTATAAAGACAATCTATGATATTCGGCTGAAATCCGGTAGCCTATATAGCCCCATACCCCACGAAGGATAAAAGAGCAATAGGCCCGCGCAAAAAAGGTTATTTAAGTTCTACTTTTTTACGCGGGCCAGAATATCAAAAAAGAGCGGGCAGTTACTTCTTGAGCCAGCTCATCATTTTGCGGAGTTCACCACCAACCTGCTCGATCTGGTGCTCTTTACCGATACGGCGCATTGCACTGAAGTGAGCCTTACCGGTCATATTTTCATTGATGAATTCTTTTGCGAACTCACCCTGCTGGATTTCTTTAAGGATCTTTTTCATTTCCTTGCGGCTTTCTTCGTTGATGACGCGAGGACCGCGGGTAAGATCGCCATACTCAGCGGTGTCAGAGATGGAATCACGCATTTTGGCGAGACCACCTTCATAAATGAGGTCAATGATCAGCTTGCATTCATGGAGACACTCAAAATAAGCGATTTCAGGCTTGTAACCAGCTTCTACGAGAGTTTCAAAACCTGCTTTGATCAGTTCGGAAAGACCGCCGCAAAGAACAGCCTGCTCACCGAAAAGGTCGGTTTCGGTTTCTTCACGGAAAGTTGTCTGCAGAACACCGGAACGGGTTGCGCCGATGCCTTTTGCGTAAGCAAGAGCGATATCAAAGGCTTTACCGGAAGCATCCTGATCAACAGCGATGATTGCGGGTACTGCACCACCTTCAGTGTAGGTGCGGCGTACGAGATGGCCGGGGCCCTTAGGGGCAGCCATGATGACGTCTACGTCTGCAGGCGGGGTGATCTGCTCAAAATGAATGTTGAAACCGTGACCGAAAGCGAGAATATCGCCGGACTTCAGGTTGGGTGCGATATCGTTTTTGTAAACTTCAGCCTGAACCTGGTCGGGCAGAAGAATCATGATCAAATCTGCCTGAGCAGCAGCTTCAGCAGCGCTTACGGGTTCGAAACCGTGTTCTTTGGCAAGCTCATAGTTCGCACCGCCGGGACGCTGACCAACTATAACTTTAACGCCGGAATCACGAAGGTTCTGCGCATGGGCATGGCCCTGGCTACCGTAACCGATGATTGCAACTGTCTTATCTTTAAGCAGATTAAGGTCAGCGTCATTTTCATAATAAACTTTCATTGCTTTCTCCTAGATGTTGTTCTCTTTAATTCGGACACGAAATAATGAATAATTTCCCGGCGACCAGCTCTCACCCTTAACAAGAGCTAAAAAAGCCGTTCGAGAGACACTCCTGTGTCGAAATGTTAGTGAAATTTTTGACTAAACTTGCAGGGCACGCTTCATTGCAACGGTGCCTGTACGGGCAACTTCCTTAATACCGAACCTGCTGAGCATATTGATCAAGGCTTCAATTTTCTCATGGTCTCCAGTGACTTCGATGGATAATTCATCAACACTCACATCAACGACCTTACAGCGAAAAATATCTACAATACGTAGAATTTCAGCCCGTTTTGCATCCTCGGCGTTAACCTTTATGAGGACCATCTCACGTTCAACAGCTTTGTGTTCCAGCATATCAACAACCTTGATAACTGTTACCAGCTTACGCAGCTGTTTAACGATCTGCTCGACAATGTGTTCATCACCGATGGTTGTGATAGTCATGTGGGAAACCCCTTCCTCAAGGGTGGGGGCTACGTTAAGGGATTCGATGTTGAATCCTCGCCCGCTGAACAGTCCTGCAACTCTGGAAAGAACCCCGGGCTCGTTTTCAACTGTCACGGATAAAGTATGTCTCATTACTTCCTCCTAAACGAGCAGCATGTCGGTTAATGAAGCTCCGGCAGGTACCATGGGATACACGTTCTCTTCCGGATCTACGCGGACATCGATGATGGTAGGCTTTCCGTTAGCGAAAGCTTCTTTAAGCACCGGTTCGAGGTCCTTTTCTTCAGTAATCCTGTACCCGGCTGCTCCGTATGCTTCGGCAAGTTTAACGAAGTCAGGCTGGGCATCCATGCAGGTTTCACAGTAGTTGCGATTGTAAAAAAGCTCCTGCCACTGGCGGACCATTCCGAGATAGCCGTTATTCAAGATAACAATTTTTACGGGAAGGTTATTGCAGACAGCAGTCATCATTTCCTGAATATTCATCTGAATGGAACCGTCTCCGGCAATATTCACAACAAGTTTGTCGGGGAAGGCCATCTGAGCACCAATCGCTGCGGGAAATCCGAAGCCCATGGTTCCGAGACCACCTGATGAAAGAAATGATTTGGAGCGTTTAAACTTATAGAACTGGGCAGCCCACATCTGGTTCTGGCCCACTTCGGTTGCGACAATTGCTTCCCCGTTGCTGATCTCGTAGACTTTTTCCACGACCCGCTGGGGTTTGATAAATTCGCTGTCGCTTTTTTTATAGCGTAAGGGGTGAGTTTCCGACCATTCCTGAACCTGCCTGACCCAAACGGCGTGAGCTACTTCCCAATCCACGGAATCGAGATTCGGTTCCATTTCACTCTTTAATGCAGACAATGCGCCCTTGCAGTCAGCGACCAGCGGCACGTGTACGGCGACGTTCTTTTGAATTGAGGTGGGGTCAATATCGATATGAACAAGAGTGGCTTTGGGGGCGAATGTGCTGACCTTACCAGTCACACGGTCATCGAACCTCGCCCCGATTGCCAGGACGAGGTCCGCGTTATTTATTGCCATGTTTGCGGCATAGGTGCCGTGCATTCCCAGCATCCCCAGCCAGAGGGGGTCATCTCCGGGAAAGGCGCCCAGCCCCATAAGGGTAGCGGTCACCGGAATGTTCAGGCTCTTAGCGAGCCACGTTAATTCATCCTCAGCTCCAGAGCTGATAACCCCTCCGCCTGCATAAATCAAGGGCCTTTCTGCTCCTTTGATCAATTTTGCGACTTTTTTAATCTGCCGCACATGCGGTTTCAAGTTAGGGTTATAGCTCCTAAGCGACACATCTTCAGGCCATTCGAACTCGAATTTCTGCTGCATAATGTCTTTTGGCAAGTCAACAAGAACCGGGCCGGGGCGTCCGGTACGGGCCAGATAAAAGGCCTGTCGGACAGTAAAGGCAAGGTCTTTGATATCCTTTACCAAATAATTATGCTTGGTGCAGGGTCTGGTGATTCCAACGATATCCACTTCCTGAAACGCGTCGTTTCCAATCAGCGGGGTAGGAACCTGCCCGGTGAAAATAACCACCGGGATCGAATCCATGTAAGCCGTTGCTATGCCGGTTACAGTGTTGGTTGCTCCGGGACCTGAAGTCACGAGGCAAACCCCTACATCGCCGGTGGCGCGTGCATAGCCGTCCGCGGCATGGATTGCACCCTGTTCGTGCCTTACAAGTATGTGCTTGAACGGATAATTGGGCAATTCGTCGTATATATCAATTACGGCTCCACCAGGGAATCCGAATACGACGTCCACACCCTCCTTTTTCAGACATTCAAGAAATATCTGAGCTCCGGTGAGCTCCATGGCTACCCTCCCTTATTTATGCTTGTCGAGCAAAGCATGCAGCTTTGTCTTTCCAGCGAGTTTTTTCTTCTTTAATTCTTTGACCTCCTGAGTCTCAGTGTCACTCAGGTAGGACTTGGCTTCCATTTTATCGATGAGTTTCTTGTATTCATTGTGCTGGCTCCATAGAGCACTAATTTCACTGTCCTGGGCTGCTAGCTGCTCGATCAGATCAATCTCTCTCTGTTCCATTTGAAACTCCTTTTTTGCAATTGGTTTGCAACTCAGGCGCTGGCAGGGATTATTCCTTCCCAACGCGGTTCAACATCGGACTCCACCAGTAAAACCTTTTTACGGTTGGAATGCCCTGATGCAATGGAAATATTGCTTTTTTTAAGACCCAGACGGGTCGCGACAAATGAGGCAAGAGCCTTATTGGCCTTGTTATCCACAGCGGGCGCGTTTATGCGCACGCGCACGCTGTCCTGATACTCTCCGGTGACGCCAGCATTCTTAGCGCCGGGCTGCACCCAAACAGAGACCCTCCACGAACCTTGTCCGCAGGGTCTGATGTAAGAGGGGAGTTCAGTTGTAACTTCGGTCACTTGGCCTTCTTGAAGAATTTAAGTTTGGATTCGATGGCTTCAACCTTCTCCACTTCGGGATCACCGATCTCCAAAGTTTTGAGATGGGATTCAAGCAGAGCTTTCAATTCAACTTCAAACCGGGTTCTCTGCCGCTTCAGTTCATTGATATCTTCATGAATCTGGGCCAGCCTGTTATGAGCCTGCTGCAGAATCACTTCTGCTCTGGAATGAGCTTCATTGATGATAACTTCGGCTTCCTTTCTGGCAGTGGCCTTAAGGTCGTCCACCATGCGCTGGGTAGTCATCAGGGTATCGCGCAGTGTTTCTTCACGCTGGCGAAATTCCGCAATAGTGCTTTCCCGGCGGGAAACTTTTTTTTGAAGCTGTTTTTTTTCATCTGCAGAAGAACCCAAAACATCCGCGAGTTCAACCATGAGCTGGTCCACCTCGCTTTTGGAATACCCGAACAGGGATTTAGAGAACTTCTTATTAAGCAAGTCTATTTTTGAAAGACTCATGCCCACCTCCGGCATCTACATGCCATAAGCAAGTCTGGTGAGATTGCCCACCAGCGCGATGTCGATCATCTGGATAGCGAGAAGAACGACGATAGGGGAAAGATCAAACCCACCGATATTTACAAACGGAAGATACTGGCGCACTTTGGCAAAAACAGGTTCCGTCACGCTGCGCAGAAATCTGACAATGGGATTGTAGGGATCAGGATTGACCCAAGTAATCAGGGCGGAAATGATAACCACCCACATATAAAGATTAAGAACTAGCGAAAGGACCTTCGCCACGGCAAGAATCACGTAATCCATTTAACATACTCCTAACGGGCTGGACCAGAAGCGGTCGCTTCCGATCGTGACTATAAATTGGCACAGCAGGATTCAAGAATCAACTATTTTTCCAAATAAAAATCAATTCTATTAAATATAAGAACACTGGTCAGCAAAAGAGCGCTGGAAACCCATACTCTGACTATCTCTGCCGGCCTTTAAAGTTGAATTAAATATTTTATTACTGAGCGCAACCGCAATTTGACCATACAGCGTTACGGGCCTTCTCCAGTAAATTGCATAAGGTCCAGTAGCTGTCCACATGCAGACGGGCATTGAGAGTCGGACTGCGGTATGCCCAGAATTCCACCCCCGCCCTTTCGGCACAACTCTCGTCAACCCATGTATCACCGATGTAGACAACTTCTTCAGGCTTCAGATTCCACTTCTGCAAAATGTAATGCACACCCGCAGGGTGCGGTTTGCTGTTCGGCAGAGTTTCGGAAGTTACCATGGGAGAAAAAAAGCCTTCAATATTAAACATCTGTAGAACAAGCGGCAGTGTATCAGTTCGGTTGGTATTTATTCCCATACGGATATTATTGGTCCGCAGCCACTCCAGTAAACGGGAAAGCCCTTCTTCAACTTCTATATATTTGATTCCTTCCTTGTGGGAATGGTCAGTGCTGTAAACGAAGGCTTCTTCATGAAATTCTTCAGGAAGAATAAACTTCAGGGCGTCTGCATGCGTCAATGCGTGCACCTGTTTTTCTTCCTCGGCGTTCATAGGTTCAAGGCCGAATTTTTCCTTGAACCTATTGTAGTACCACTTGTTGGCTTCAAAAGAATTAATCAGCACACCATCGCAATCAAAAATCACGCCTTTGATTTTCTTGACCACCTCAGGCGGGGTCACGGGGCTGATATGTATGGATTCCATATTCTATAGCTCCTTAAGCTTTATCTTCTACATTAAGGATAACGGTAAATTCCCGTTCAAGCCACGGCTTGTCCTTAGGAACGGAGGAAAGCCCCAGCAGCTTCCATGCTTTCTCGCGCAACGCCAATGCTTTCTCCGCCAGCAGTCCTTCCTTTTCATAAAATTCAAAATCCCGGTCACGCCAAAAAGAAACAGCCTCAACGTCAGAAGTCACCAACGCTGAATTTTCCGGCAGCAGCAATGCAAAGCCTTCCAGCACCTTTTGCCACGGAAGCAGTACTTCCCCACTGCCGAGCCCCGGCAGATTGGCCATAAGCCCGCCCAGAGCCATGGCCTTGCGGTCATCTTCATCATCGACATCAAGACCTAGGCTTTCCCCGAATCCAGCCCATTTATCCGTCAGGTTCTGCTCAAGGGAGCCAAGCTCCAGATGCTTTTCTTCGTAAGCATAACAAAGAGCCAGCACGACCTGATTCTGAATTCTTGCCTCTTCGTCACTTTTATCTTCTGCTGCCGGAGAAATACGTGCAGCTAGTTCAGTGTGAATTGCTGAAGTTCTCTCTCCGAACTGGTCCTTGTCATAAGGCTGGGGATTGGCGATAAATTTGAACATCTTGCCGAGACTCTCGCCATAGCTGATAAAGTCATCAACCATACGTCGGCAGGTCTGCGGTTCAACAGGAAGATCTTCCGGACGGTAAACAAGAACGTTACCAGTTGCTTCCCTGTCGATACCCGGATCGAAAAGCGAGGCACCCTCAACTTTTTTCCCGATCAACTCTTCATGCATTTGCGGAAAATATATCAACATTGCTTGACTCCTTCTGAAGTAGATGATGCGCTTTGCGCTATGAATGATCTGATTCCGTCTCCGGTGCTTATAGGAGCTAGTACTTTTAAAATCCCTTTAGGTTAAACAGGCAACTCCACCACCGGCAACATTTTTATCTGAATGAAAAACTATTCCTTGCGTAGTTCAAAGAGATTGCACACGCCTTCGCACTTAACCTGCTCAAAAAGACATATCTCTTCATGCAATGCCCCGCAAAAAGGCAAACCTTCCTCATCGCTTGGAACCATCTTGCGACACACCACTGTCGATTTCAAGTATTCTTCCATTCTTCGCTCCCAAAGATCGCGAAAAGCCTGCTCCTCCAAATGGAAATTATCGGCCTGCAACAGGAGCCTGTCATACTCTCCTTCAAGTTCCCTTAAAACCAAACAGCGCCATTCCCTGTTGTATCCGGGATTAAGCATCTCCTCATAGAGACACCTTCCATTTTTATAGAACCGGCACATGTGCCCCGGTAACTTAGTAACTTTAGCCAAAACATTCCTCCGGAAACCATCCGGTCTGTATCCTGAAAAACACTAAACATTCAAAGATTGAAGTATGTACCCATCGTTTATTTGTAAAGGTCAAATATATAAATTTTCCATGTCGTTCCGGTATCAGAAGACATTCTTGACCAAAGAGCGGGGCGCGTGTAAAAGTTCCATACCGTCTAGCATTGGAGGATTAAAATGTTCGGTTTAGGAATCACAGAAATTCTTTTAATTTTGGGTATTATTATCCTGATTTTCGGAGCTAAAAAGCTTCCCGAAGTGGGTAGCGGACTGGGTCGTGCAATTCAGAATTTTAAAAAGGCAAGCAGTGAGTCTGAAGAAATTGACGTAACGCCGTCAAAAGACAAGAACAAAGACGCATAAACTTCTGCTTTAAGCTTAATTTTTTTGCAGCTATCAGCTGCATAACCCCGGTTTGCCCTGCGATCCGGGGTTTTATTATGTCTTTACTCCACTTCATCCTCAAACATGACCATCCCGCGGCGGATATATATTGCACCGGAAATAAATGTAAAGATAGCTGTTGCAATTTCCAGGTATGGGTGCACAAAATCCACGTCCAGCCTAAAAGCAAGTTCGGTAAGCACCACGAAAACCACCAGAAGTTGCAGGGCGGTGGTTATCTTGCTGGTCCAGAGCGGAAAAATTTTCTTTTCCACTTCCACTCCGTAAAACTTAAGCAGCGACAGCCCGCCCACAATTATCAGATCACGGGAAACAGCCAGTACGGTCAGCCAGACCGGAATATAATCTTGTGCGGAAAGGCAGATAAAAGAAGTAACCAGAAGGATTTTGTCGGCAAGCGGGTCGATCATGGCACCAAACTCAGAGCGCTGCTTCATCACCCTGGCCAGAAAACCGTCTAAACCATCCGAAACTCCAGCCACCATAAATAAGCCCCATGCCGTAAGGAAATTACCGTCAAGGTAAGCGATAACAAACCCCGGCGTCAGTAATATCCTGAAAATGGTGATCAGGTTGGGTATAGTCCAGATTCTCCCGTCCGTCACTATCCGTACCTATTCTTTTACCTCCCCAAGGCCATCGAGACTAAATGTAAGTCCGCGGGGAGGAAGGTAGTCATTCAGATAACCACGAAGGACCCACTGGTCTGAAATTTCAAGCGACCAGCTGGCAGAAACCGCTGTGGGCTGCATTTCAACATCAAGAAGCTGCACTTCCTGAACGGCAGAATCCCATTCTTTGAGTTTACGCCCGAATTCGCGGACACCTTCAGGATTGAACCAGCCTCTGACAACGAGAACGGCCTTGGGATTGGTAAATGCTTCAATGTTCTCAGAACCGAAATATTTTCCCCAGAGTTCGCTCCAGACGTTTTCCATGCTGGAACCGGAAGCCAACCATTTACCACGAGGAGACTGAAGTTCTCCGGACCAACGGTTTTTAGAAGCATGACGGGCTGAAAACAGGACGACATTATCAACGACGGATTCAGGAGCATTGCTCACACCGTACAATGTGGACAGATTTTCTATTTCACTGTTCTGCTCAAGCTGAAGCTCTTCATTCAGAGCATATTTGCCGTTATCAACACTGATCCGGGCCAACACTTCGCCACTGGAGAATAACCCCAGCTTCTTAAGTAAGCCACGCAGGGTTTGACGGTTAACGTTAACATCAATGGCAACAGAAGCTCCATCTTCAGTCAACTGGACATTCATGTCCTTATAACCGCTGATATACTCTTCATAATGATCGCCAAAGGAATTCTTAACAACCTCAGCTCTTGCAGCTGAAAGAGTTCCCGGAATCATCCTTGAAGCCTCAGAAAAAAGAGCCTGAGCAAAAGCATCCTTAACTGCCTGCTCACGCAAAACTCTCTGCGGCACCTCTTTTTGAGGGTCAGCCGCCTTGAAAATCTGAACCTTCACCGCGTGAGCAGGAAGAGCGGCACCAAGCAATACAGCAAAAAAGACCGCAACAACAAAATATCTTATCTGATATGAAAATTTCAACTTATAACTCCCGCTAAATTAGCGCTGCTGGTTCCCAACTGCAGGTGTGGTATCAAGGGAATCTTCATGTATTCCACTTTCATTTCCAACTGCTGTACCCTCCTGCTCTTCCGGCGCCGCTGACTCGACGTCATCTGCGGTTTCTGGCCGGACTGAAGAAGAATCCACCAAAATAACAACTGCGCAGTTCTCAATCACTGTCTTGCGATTCAGCACAGCCCTTACTTTTGCTGCATCATCAATGGAAAGGATAAAATTGCATCGTAATGGGCCATGGCTATTTACAGCCTTAACGGTCAAAGGGAAATTGCCAACACGGGCGCGCAAGTTCTCAGATTTCGGGTCAACCATGTAAGCCACAAGACCGCGCTTGAGAACCGAATCCCTGCTTACAGCAAAAATACCGTAAACTCCGACTCCCTTGCCATCGTATATAAGCGGAAGCAAAACAGGAGAAAAAGGAAGCCCTCTGGCATCGATAACCACCCCACTGTACGCAGAGCTGTCTGCAAATCCGCTCCCGGTATTTTCCAAAGCCTGCAATTCAACTCCGGTTTCACCGCGCTCACCTGAGATGGTCGGCGGGATTCCTGTCTGAAAAGACAGAGTCGGGGGAATAATAATCGAAGAAAGGCCGTTGCGCATATTCAAAGAAGAAATGACACTTACGGTTCCATTTGACACAGCCGTACTAAACAAAGAGTTCTGCACATAGCCGCGCAGCAGATTTAAGGACTTAAGATCATCATCCAATAGGCTTGAAACATTTCTCTTACCGTCGACTGGCAGACCGAGAACTACATCGAGTAAGGCCTTGCGGGATTCGACTCCGCCCTGACGCACGGCAAGAGCCTTGCTGCGAACCGGATCAATACTGTCAGGCAAAAGTTTTATTTCAGATGAAGCTGAGATAAAACCATCCGCCCAATTGACCACGGAACCATCAGACTTTTCAATCAGGCCTCCGAAACCATTGCCGTTCTCAGCAGACTGTTCCTGTGCTTGAGCAAAAGAAGCCACCAGCATGATAAGCAGAGTGAAAATTATATATTTTTTCATATGTATTCCATATTAACTTTTATCTGTTCTGGAACTTCTTACCTTTCCCCGTCCCTATCTGCAAGCCACAGCTCTACAAATTTAACAGCCTTGTCATGTTCTTCCGGCGCAAACCAGTGGATATCCTGCTCCCGCTTGAACCATGTCAGCTGCCGTTTTGCATAGGCCCTTGTATTCCTGGCCCAGAGCCGGACAGTTTCCTCAATGTTTATCTCACCTTTTATAAAACGCATCAGCTCCATGCACCCGATTCCGGTCCATCCGGGGGCATTCTCATCCGGACAAAGCTCCCATGCTCTGCGGGCTTCATCTATCGCCCCGGCCTCAAGCATCTTTTCGATACGAAGCTTGAGCAGCGGGGTCAACTGATCAAGATCGACCTTAATACCAAGTTTAAGAAAATCATAGGGGGATGGCGGAACCTCACGGTTATGCCACCATGTAAAGGGTTTTCCTGTCGCCTCGTACACTTCGAGAGCCCTGGCGTTACGCTGACGGTTGTTGGGATGGGTACGTTCGCAATACTCCGGGTCAACCTTAGCCAACTCAGCATAAAGCGCTGGCCCTCCCTCTTCTTCAGCCCGCTTACGTATACGCTCCCGGATGTCATCCGGAATATCTGGGATAGGAGCAAGGCCGGATGTCAGGCTTTGCAGGTACATACCGGTTCCGCCAACCAGCACCGGTAGTTCCTTCTCCTGTGCAGCATCAATACGCTCCTTAGCCAGTTCAACAAATCCGGCGGCATTGATAGTCTCGGTTGTAGGCAGAAACCCATATAATTCATGAGGACAGACCGCCCTTTCCTCAGGGCTGGGCTGGGCGGTAATAACCGGAAAGTCTGAATAAACCTGACGCGAATCAAAATTTATGACCCGCACCGGAAACTCCCGGGCCAGTCCCAGAGAAGTAGCGGTTTTCCCGGCCCCGGTTGGACCGAGGATGCATACAACAGGTCTACGCTGCTCCATTATCTTTTTTCCACAGGAACAAGCCTTTCAATAACTTCATCATAAATCTGGCGCGGAACAAGACCTTTGATGTCCCCACCGTTAACAGCCACATCTTTAATAATTGAAGAGCTGAGATACATCCACTTATAGTCGGTCATCAAAAAGACAGTCTGGATATCGTTATCAAGACGGCGGTTCATAAGAGCCATCTGAAATTCGTATTCAAAATCTGAAACCGCACGAAGCCCACGCATGATAACGTTGGCCGGGCTTTTTTCAACATAGTGCACCAGCAGACCGTCAAAAGAATCCACCTCCACCTGCGGATGATGCTCGAAAATCCGTTCGGCCATGTCTACCCTCTCTTCGAGGGAAAACTTACAATTTTTGGAAGTACTGCCCGCCACGGCGACAATAACTTTATTAAATGTCTGAATCCCGCGCATAACCAAAGAGAAATGACCACGGGTGAAGGGATCAAAAGTTCCGGGAAATACTGCTGTAACCGGCTTTAATTCTGCCATAATAATATCCTTGTCTGACCATAGAGTTTGTTGACCAGCAGGTCGAGGCTGTCCACCTGTTCCGATTCCGGCGGCTCTACTTTATCCTCAACTTCCGCCAGCACAAATCCGTCCTTGGAAAGCCAGCCGTTTTCAAGGGCCGCATCAAGGGCCTTGGGCAGCAGGTCATATCCGTAGGGGGGGTCAATAAAAATAAGATCGTAAGGTTTATCCGGGCTTTTCCCAAGAACCTTAAATAAATCGGTTTTAAAAACCTTATACTCTTTAGGGGAAACACCGAGATCCTTGAGATTGGTATTAATCAAGTTCGCGGCGCGCCCGTTTTTTTCCACAAAGAGAGCAAATTCCGCCCCCCGGCTCAAAGCCTCAATGGCAAGGCTGCCGCTACCGGCGAACATATCCGCAACCCGCAAGCCGTACCAGTCCACCCCTCTTGATTCGAGCATGGAAAAGATAGCCTGCCGGACCTTTGAAGTTGCCGGACGGTACCCGGGACCGCTGGCGGTCTTAATCACCCGGCCCCCATATTTACCGCTGATAAGTCTCATATTCTTATAATTCCGAAATAAGTTCCACAACCTGGCGGTTAATTTCAAGCAGCCTGTCCCTTAACTCTGTCTGGCTAAGGAAAGGCTGTGCCTTGACCTTATCCAGTCTGCTTCTGAATTCAGTGTAAAGCTTTTCAGAATCCTTGAGCAGAAAATCCCAATCAATTTCAGGCGTAACAGGCCCGGATTTAACAACGGGCTGAATTTCACCGCCCGGAACCAGCATCAGCTCTTCACGATAATCGGCAATGTGAACCTTGTAGCCGAACTGCTGTTTAATTAGACCGGCCAATACTTTTTGCCCCTTGGGTTCGCCGTGGGTTAGTATTACCTTCATGGACGGGCTGTCAAAATGTTTCAACCAGTCAAGCATCTCAGTTTGTCCTGCGTGTCCTGAAAAACCATTGATTGTGAAGATCTTAGCTTCTACATTTAACTTTTCGCCAAAAAGAGTGATGTTGTCCGCGCCGTTGACCAACCTGCGGCCCGGAGTTCCCACGCCCTGATAACCGACGAAAACAACGCTGGAATCCTTGCGCCAGATGTTATGACGCAGGTGGTGCTTGATGCGACCAGCGTTAGCCATGCCGCTTGCGGAAATGATTATTGCAGGCCCTTCTGTATTATTGATCGCCTGGGATTCTTCAGTGGTCAGGGTGAATTTAAGATTGGGCAGGGAAAGCGGATCATCGCCGTTTTGCATGAGCTCCTTAGTATCAAGATCAAAAAATTCAGGGTGGTTCCTGAAAATTTCCGTGGCCTTGATAGCAAGAGGGCTATCAAGATAGACAGGCATGTCTTTCGGAAGCCTGCCATCTTTGTAAAGCAAATGCAGGGTATAAATAAGTTGTTGGGAACGCTCGACGGCAAAAGCCGGAATTACCACCTTGCCGCCACGTTCGTAACTCCACTCTATGGCTTCGGCAAGTTCATCAAGGCTGTTGGATGCATCTTTGTGATTTCGGTCCCCGTAGGTGGATTCCATAAGCAGGTAATCAGCCTTCTCGATAATACTGGGGTTGCGGACGATAAGCTGGTCCTTGTGCCCAAGATCCCCCGAAAAAACAATTTTAGTGGTTTCGCCACCTTCTTTAACCCAAAGCTCAATAAAAGCGGAGCCAAGAATATGTCCGGCATCCTTAAAATTGACGCTCACTCCTTCCACGGGCTCGAAGCTGGCCCCATACTGGACAGTACGCATAAGAGGAACGGTCTTTATCGCATCTTCCTGCTCATAAATCGGCTTGATGGGCGGCAGCCCCTTACGCAACCTTTTGCGGTTGCTCCACTCGGCTTCCATTTCCTGAATATAAGCACTGTCCAGCAACATTATATCCAGCAGATCGCGGGTGGGGGTGGTCATGTAGATCGGCCCGTTAAACCCGGAGCGAACGGCAGCAGGAAGTAACCCGGTATGATCGATATGAGCATGCGTAACCAAAATAAAGTCAAGATTTTTAGGATCGTAATCCATTATACCGCGATTACGTTTTTCAATCTCGGCGTTCCCTTGATGCAGGCCGCAGTCAACCGCAAAGCGGGCATTTTCAGTCTCAATTATATAGCAGGAACCTGTTACAGTTTTTGCAGCTCCCATAAAAGTAATCTTCATTAATCCTCCCGAATCTAAACCAATAATCTTTACAGATCAGGCTCGTCATGCTTTTCTTGATAATTCGAATGCACAGTTACATGCACCAATATCAAAATTCAAGCAACAACGGAGCTATTAGAAATTGCGACATCATAACCAGAAAAAAGCATATGTCTATGGCCTTAGCGCCGTACTCATCTGGTCGACAGTGGCTTCGGCTTTCAAGATTGCGCTTGGTTACATGGACCCGCTGCAGCTGCTTTTCTATTCCGTCATATTCTCCAGCTTATCACTCTTCGCCATTTTAAAGATACAAAATAAAACCGGACAGATAAAGCAAATGAGTAAAAAAGAAATACTCAAATGCGGACTGCCCGGCATACTTAATCCATTTCTATATTATGTAGTACTTTTTAAAGCCTATGCCCTGCTCCCGGCGCAGGAAGCGCAACCACTGAACTACACCTGGGCCATCACGCTCTCTCTACTGTCCATTCCTTTGATGGGCCAGAAAATGACTACGCGGGAACTGCTTGCCATACTGACAAGCTACATGGGCGTCGTGGTGATTTCCACCCATGGCGATTTGCTAAATATCAGGTTCAGCAACGGGTACGGAGTATTTCTGGCCCTGTTCAGTACCATTCTATGGTCGCTATACTGGATTATCAACGCCAAAAGCAAAACTGATCCGCTCATAGGACTGTTTCTTAATTTCTGCTTCGGGCTACCGTTTGTGACCATTGTCATGCTGATCTTTTCCGGCCCGCCGCCACTGGCTCTTCCGGCCATCCTCTCCGCTGCCTACGTGGGATTTTTTGAGATGGGCATAACCTTCGCATTATGGCTGAATGCCCTCAAGCTGACCGAAAAAGCTTCAAAAGTCAGTAATCTTATTTTTCTCTCGCCATTCATCTCACTAATCCTGATTCACTTCATTCTGGGCGAAGAAATACTGCCCTCAACACTGATAGGACTGCTCTTCATTGTTGGTGGTAATATTATCCAGCAATTTAAAAAAAGATAAATAGCGCATAACAAAATACAAAAGGACCGGGCTGGAGGTATCCCGGTCCTTTTGTACTTAAAGGAGTGATGATGAGGAATGAAGACTATATATATGTTCGGGTCTTGCTGAAGATCTTGCAGAGGAACAATTTCTTCGCCCGTCTTGCCTTTCTACTTAGCATCTAGCGTGCCAAAATATTTTATTCTTTTATTTTAATAACTTATAATTTTTAGGCGTTTTTTAAGCAATAAGAACACTCAAGTTTGCACATCAATGTTGCACATATGTGCAATGCACAAGTTCACAAACTGCACATCCGTTCAGTCTAAACCAGAAAATGAAGATTAAGAATTGATGACAGAATGGTTAAAAACACGGAATCTACTATACATAATTATTTTTACGTACTATATATTAAGCAACAGTATGTTAAAAATCATTGAACTAGAAATCAATACAACCATCAAAAAATTAAAATATCACAAGGAGAAATTATGCATACACGACTTTCCGATGTTTACCTGAATAATGAAATTAATGAAAAAATTGAAGAAGCCTGCACTAATCTTGGGATCAGCAAAAGCATGTTTCTAAATGTCCTGCTACAGGAACTGTTCAGCAAAGCCGGTCCGGAAGACCTGTTCTATAACCGCGTCAAACTCTGCAACGATGACAAGCTCGCATCGTCTGGCAAATCAGATCAAATTCCCCAGTAAGAGGAGAAGCAAGACAAAGCCGAATACCTCCCCCTAATCAGACGGCAGCAGAGACAAGGGATGGCGAAAAAGTCCAGACCTTGTAATGAGAATGGACCTGTTTTTACGTCAACCTTTATTTCAAAGGACAGAACCAGTCCATACAGTGCAGCATTCATATGCTGCTTTTTTTTGCCTAAGCACGTCCTCTATTCAGGACCACAATTACTAATTATGTTCGCAAAGACACATGTAAGATTTGACAACAATTACCCTGCTAAATATACATTTATTTAAGTTGTCTTTTTATATTTTTACTATTCTAACCTGGAGAAAGAAGAATGCGTTCAATATCATTAGGAGTGATGCTCGTTATGCTTTCACTTGTTTCCGCTGTTCCGGGCTTTGCCGCCGAAGAAATCAGCGGCGATGTAATCATGTTCCATGCAGGAAGTCTGTCCGTTCCTCTCGCCAAGATGGAAAAAGAATTTGAAGCAATGCACCCCGGTGTGGATATCAAGCGTGAAGCCGGTGGTTCCACAAAAATGGCCCGCATGATTTCTGAAGAAGGTAAACCAGCCGACATCATGGCTTCTGCCGACTACGTTGTCATAGATAAAAACCTTATTCCTAAATACGCTGACTTCAACATCCGCTTCGCTTCCAACCAGCTTGTACTCTGCTACACTGATAAGTCAAAATTCGCTTCTGAGATAAATGCTGACAACTGGTACGACATTTTGCTCAAGTCCGGCGTTATCTGGGGATATTCCGACCCCAACCTTGATCCCTGCGGCTACCGCAGTGTCATGGTCATGCAGCTCGCAGAAAAATTCTATGGCAAGGAAGGACTCTATGACAAGCTGATCGCCAAGCGCAAAGAAGAATGGGTCCGCCCCAAAGCCTTGGAACTGATCTCCCTGCTCAAAACCGGAAAAATGGACTATGCATGGGAATACCTGTCTGTAGCAGTACAGCACGGCCTGAAATACGTAACCCTTGATAAACACATCAACCTTTCCGACTACAAATACAACAACTTCTACAAGCAGGCGAAAGTAACTGTCAGCGGTAAAAAACCAGGCTCCACAATCGAACGCGTGGGTAAATCCATCACCTACGGTATCACCCAGCTGAAGGATGCACCAAACAAAGCTGCTGCAACCGCATTCATGGAATACATGCTCTCCCCCGAAGGCGGCCTGAAAATTCTGAAAGAAATGGGACAGCCCCCCTTTGTTCCAGCCATCATCCCAGATGAAGCAATGCTTAAAAACATGCCTTCCGAACTACAGAAACTTGTTAAAGTAAAAGAATAATCCGACCAGAATATAAGTAAAGCCGGGTAAATACCCGGCTTTACTGTTTTACGGCCACTAGAAATTCCGCAAACATCCGTAAGCGGCATGGATTCCACCATTCGGGGAACTATATGCTGTTGAAAAACATCAAGCGGGTCGGCCCAGTTTACCTATGCCTGTACCAAAGTTAGTGCAGGTAAAGTATACTCAAGGACACGGCAAAAAGTTACAGCTATTTTAATTTCTGGAACGCAGATTTCCAAATAATGATTTAATATTGCCGAAATTAAACAGTAGATAGGCTATGAAAGATCCGGCTACCAGCAGTTCTCGGTTAATATCTTTGAAACTTAAGAAAACGTAGCTGCAAATCAAAACTGCCTGCAGACCAATAAAACCCAGCTGTCTGCGGTCGAGCCAACTGATTCCGAAGAATTTGCGACATTGGACATAACGCAGCATATTCACCAACACGTTTGAAAGACAGAAAGCCAGACCTGCCCCACTGACGCCAAGGCTGCGGTAAAGCAGCAGACATAGCCCGGCATTCAGGATCAGTCCGGCCACGGTGTTGAACACTTCCAGCCTTGATTTACCGGAAAGAATCAGCAGATAACCCACAGGACCAGTGTAGCAATTGCAAATCTGCCCCGCCAGCATCCAGAGAAGACATTGTGTTCCGGCACCGTAATCAGCACCGAAAAAAATCATTATCTGGTCCGCGTAAACTGCGACCCCGGCCAGCAGGATGAATGAAAAAAATGTCAACGCATGTGTCGCATCGCGATAAATGGTGCGGATTGAGTCATGATCATCACGGGCATAAGCGGTGGAAATTAGCGGAGCGTATACACTGTTAAATGTGTAAAGCAGAATAGAAATGGACACTGCAACCTTCATAGCGGCAACAAAAAGCGCGGCATCTACAACAGATCCAACAGCCCCTAGAATGAGTGTGTTGATCCATATCAATGAAGTCTGTGAAAAAGCGATGGTCAGGAGTGGAATGGAATAGATGAGAATATCACGAATCTCCAAGGAACTGCGCAGCTGCAGCGAAAAACTAAGCGCGTAATCACTGCGCGTACTCCAAAAGGAGTACAAAAATACCACCATATAAAGCGCGGATACAGACCCGAGAAAAAACAACACGCTGAAATCAACTGCAAACGCAAAACATCCGAGAATAAGCATCCCCAGCGGAATCAGAAGGTTTTCAACCAGAGTAATCCCGGCCATATCGCCAAGACTCTGGCGGAACATTATGTTGATTCTGGTCAGGCTCCAGAAAAAAATTATCGGCGAGGCACAAAAAATATACGCCCATTTTGAAACATCCTTAAAGACCAATCCGGCCACGGATTCTGAAAAATACATAAGTACTGCCGATAGCAGCAAACCGAATCCCCCGACAATCAACTGGGCCAAAGTCCACATGGCGGAGAGGTTGGACTTATCCTCTTTCCGAACCATTGGAATAAAGCGCAGGCAGCCGTTTCCTACACCGAGCTGGGCGAAATTAGCTGCAAGAAAAGCAAAGGTATAGCCGATAAAAAAAAGCCCGGAGCCATATGCTCCGTACTTCTTTGCCAACAGCCATGCCAACAGCAATCCACCGACCCCTTTTACTCCCTTGGCAGTAAAAACAAGGGTCAGCTTTTTCAAATTTGAATGATCACTGCTCAAAATGTTTTTCCTTCAACTTGCGGAAAATACTTCTGTCAATAAAGGTATAATAAGAAATATTACGCAGCTTCAACCAAATCCAATGCAATCCCTGCCCCAGAATAATCTTTACACTTTCATAAAAGGGCAGACTGCGCGGAGCGCAAAGTTTGTAGCCGTTCTCCAAAAGTTCCCGGGCACAGATCAACTCATAAAGCTGAATCTGGGCCGGACTTAGACGATCCTTCCATTTAACCGCGATTTTGCGGTCCGGCTTGTTACCTACATTTTTATGCAGATGTTTCTGTTTTTTGCCGATGAGCTGATAATAATCCTGCTGTGTAGATGTAACCAGGCGACCGGCATGGCTCACGCAAAGCGCATCCAACAGCCGGGAGGCTTCATATTCAGGGTTTGCCAGCAGGTCTTCAAAACGCAATCTGATCAGGGGTTGATCATCAAGCCTGCGCAACATTTTCTTCCAATCAAATGCAGCCTGAAAAACATTATTGGACATTTTCATCCCGGTTAGGGAAACCATATCCAGTTTGGAGTTAAATACCGCCCGCCCGTCACGCAAAAGGGATATAAATCTAACATCAGGAAAAATATCGCGTAGCCGGGACAGGTGGACGTCATGGCGCGCGCCCTTGATGAGCAGCACTTCGGGTTCTGTTTCACCGCGCACTGTCAGATATTCAGCAAATACGGCATCTATTACTGCCCGGTAGGTCAACTTTTCTAGTCTTGAAAGCCTGCGGCGCAGCTTTTCCCGCTCTACATTCCATTCGCAGAAACGAGGCTCGGAATATATGAGATCCAGCAGTCCCCCGACTGTCATGGCTTGTTCATCGCGGTAATTCTCAAGCATGAGAGAAATAAAATGACTCTCCTGCGTAACAACAATTCCGGCATAACGGTTCAGGAGTGACGAAAGTAAAGTAGAGCCGGACCTGCTGTCATACAGCAAAAAAGCATAAATCATAATTTATCCACCACAAGTCTTGTAAAATCTATTCTGAACTTACCACTGCGACAAACAACATCTAGACTATCCCCATCAACGGAATCAAATAAAACCGGATCAGCGCAACCATCAACTGTGCGACCAACTGCTGTATACATAACCGAAGCAGTGGCAGTTTTGCGGTCCGCCTGATAGAGCATACCGGTGCGGGGAATTTTCTTGCCCATATACTGCAACAATCCCGCGTATCGCTCAAAGGATGCATTAAAACCCTGCCCCAGAAAATTCAGGGTATATCCGCTCTCCCGGTCTATGCAGACTTTCCCTTCTCCAGCATCAGGCACAAGCCGGCCTTTGCGGTAAATATGAATGGGATAAACAATCTCTGTCACCCCTGACGGAACAATGCGGTCACGCACAAAAATATCCTGTCCGTTTATAACCACCACCGCTCTTTCCCATGATTTCGGACGGACTGAAGAGGGATAGTACCCGGCCAGTTCAACCACTACACCCTGATATCCGTCACCACTGACAAAGCGCGGCTTAGGGGTCGCACCCTTTCCTTTTTTATAATCATAGAGATTAAAAACAGCTGTACCTTCACCCAACTGACCTATCTTATTGAATACTGGAATATTGTGATTGATAGAAAACTTCTTGAGCAGGAATCCGTCATCATTGACCAACGAACCTTTCCCTAGCCATACCCCGAAATGACCTGCATCCGGCTGAATATGCGATCCGGCGTATATTCCCCTGGACTGGGCATGAAATCCTTGCGGGGGACCGCATTTGAAAAAAACAAGCGAAGCATCCGCCTCCCATGAAGACCGAGTCAGCAAGATGCCTAAATTTCCGAACCATGCATGAAGCGGCAGAGCTTGCGGACCCTGCGGTTTCAATTCAGGATCATACCAGACATAATCCTGCCAGAGAACGGTGCTCATACGCCTTTTCTTCTCAATTTCAGCAGCCAGCCACTGTGCATGCCCATCCTTAAAGATATGCCCCAGACAACGCAGAATCGCACCCGGACCATAGAAATCAATCTTAGGCGAATCTGCAAAATCAATATTGTACTGAAAACCGGGCAAAGAAGCATATAGCCTGAACTTGGCTGTATTACGCAAAAAGCCGCTGTCACGCACGACTTCAAGCCCCTGCGCCGGAGCCATGGCCATATAATAATTAAGCAGCCAGAGGGTTCCATAGCTCCAATACCCCACACCTTCATGAGAAGCACCGTCAGGAGAGAGCAAAGGCAGAACCCGAGAAAAATTTGCTTGAGCTGTATTCAACCACTTGGTAGCCCGGCTATCTTCCCCGTAAAGAGCAATCCCTGCCACAGCCAGAGCGCCCGAATTCACGTAATTGTGGTTCTGGAGATAACCACGCTCCTGCGCCCACCAAACCTTCTTAGTACGGATAATCTCATTCAAAATTTCCGCATGCTCAATAATCGCATCCTTAACCATCAACCGCAGGGCTGAGGAAAGATCGTTATAAAACCAGTCGTATGCAAGTGAGACGGCAAAAAGAGAGTGGGCTGCTCCAATATCTTCGTTACTGGCCCAGCGTGGAGAAGAACTGAAAGTCCGCAGTAAATCCTGAACGACCATCCATGAAGGATTATCGCCGGTGATCAAATGGTAAAATGAATAATCCACCAACCCGTCAGCCGGGCGCCGTAGAGCCTCATCATTAAGCAACAGCAGATTGTTCGGCACCCTGGTACCGATAAGGGAGCGCGCACGTTTACGAATTATACGCAAAAAATCAGCAAAAGGCTGTCTGTCTTTTAAAGAACGCAACTCATTTAGCCGCGTCTTGTCAAAATAAAGCCTGGGACGTTCCCTGAAAACAGAATAGTCGGCCGCCAGCACGGAACATGGAACAAACAGAATCGAAAATAAAACCAGTGCAGTCAGGACCGACTTGATCCGCATTCTACCCCCTGTCGTTATTTACCGTTAAGACCCTTAATCTTCTGTATAATCCTGACCAAAGTACGTTTCACAATTCCCATGGAAGACTCAAGGCTTGCAACCCGTTTTTCAAGTTCTTCGATATACCGACAAACCTCGTCTTCATCGTAAGGGCGTGAAGACTCAGGAACGGTAAGCAGCCCGTCATTAATGCGCTCTTCAGCAAAAGCTTCCACGACATCGGCAGTGACTGGCCTTATGTCATCAGCAAAACCATAAACAAGCGCACCTTCACAAAGTACATTGATATTGCGGGGGATACCGTGAGAATATTCAATAATCTTTGCCACCGCTTCGTCTGAAAAAATCAGTGACGGATCTTCAGCTCCACCCTGACGCAAACGGTATTGGATATATTCTTTTACCTCCTGCGTCCGCAAGCGGGAAAGGTGGGCACTTACGACGATTCGCTGCACTATCTGACTATAACGGGCCTTACTCAAACGGCTGCGGAAGCCGGATTGGCCGACCATGAGTATGGAAATGAGATTATCCTTTCCGGCCTGTAAATTAGAAATCATGCGCACTTGCTCAAGAGCTTCATCGCTCAAATTCTGAGCTTCATCCAGAATGAGCAGAACTCTTTTCTCGCCCTTTGTATAAATATTCAGCAAATACTGCTGCAAAGCATCAAGGCATGAAGCGGGGGTGGGATTTTCTGGCATATCTGCTTCAAGCTCGGTCAGGATCATTTCAACAATATGATCACCGCCCACCGCGCTATTAAAAATTACACCGACAATCGTATCTTCAGGATGATCAACAACCATCCGATATATGATAGACGTCTTTCCGGTTCCGGCATCCCCGGTGAGCAGAATAAGACTGTCGCCATTCATGATCCCGTATTCAATATGAGTTATTGCCTGTTGGTGCCATTGACTCAGATAAAAATAGTCCGGGTCAGGAAGAATATTGAAAGGCTTCTCGTTCAAGCCATAAAACTCACGATACATTTAATCCCCCCTTAGCTGACAACGCTCAGACTTTCCTTTTCCGTCTTATTTAGCACAACCCCAACTATGTTACGCCCTTCCAGAAGTTTCAACGCCTTCTGCACGTATTCCCTTGAAGTTTTGCCCGCTTCTACAACAAAGATGATGCCGTCCACATAACTGGAGAAAACCAGAGCATCGGGAGCATGCAGCAGGTCAGGACAATCAAAGACCACGTAGCGGTCGGGGTAACGCTCCTTCATTTCAGTAATCAATTCCTGAAGCTTCGGCGAACCTAGAATTTCAGTCGACCCTTTAATGGGTTCCCCGGCCGGAAGAAAAGAAAGTTTATTGATTCCCGGCTTGATCAAAAGATCAGGCACAGGAATATCCTTGAGAAGATGGTCAGTCAGCCCCATATCCACATCAATGCCAAGATACTTATGAATACTGGGATTACGCATATCAGTATCAACCAGCAAAGCAAACTGATCAACTTCCCGGGCGATACTGATGGCAAGATTGATTGAAGTAATGGTCTTGCCCTCCCCCGGCATTGCACTTGTGACCATCAGGACATTATGATTATCCCTTTTGGTTCTGTGAAAGATCTGTGTACGCAGCAGGTTATAGATATCAGTAAAAGATGCGCTGCTGTTTTTAGTCAGGATCCGATTCTTGGCCAGCTCCATCTCATCAAGCACAATATCATCATAAAATGATTTCGGCAGACTGACAGCCTTGCCTTGCTCGACCGCAGCAGCAATAACCGCACAATCTATATCTTCAGAAGCTGAAGGGGCCATTTTCGCTCCGGCCGGAGAGGCTGCAGTTTTAGCATACGTGCCTTCTGCCAGCTTTTCCTGGAGCATGCGGTTCTGTTTGGCCTTTTCAACAGCCTTGAGCAGTTTACTCATAACGACTCCCTGTCCATTAGAAATTCAACGCAATTTTGCGGATTACTTTAACTGCAATAATATCAAGTGGCATATAGAAAAGATGAACTGCGAACACAATTATTACAATGATCGAAAAGATACTGAAAACCATGACCCACTTCTTGCGTACCTTAGCCTTGGCTTCCTTCTCTGTTTCCCAATAAGGAACAATCGCAAGTATCGGATACTTCACGATAGAGGACAACTCTTCAGCCCTGCGGATAGAGCGGTCCATAAATTCCATAATAGTACCGGTCCCTGCTCCCACACCAAGAGCAAGCATGAAACCAACACAAATCAAGGCCAGCCTGTTAGGACGAATAGGTTTTTCCGGAACGATCGGCGGATCAATCAAGGTAAAGCGTTCCGCAAGTTGACTCTGTTCAAGTCCCTTTGCCTCACGGGCAGCCAGCAGCCTGTTGTTGATATCCTGATATTTGAGCTGTGCGTTTTCATAGTCGCGCAGCAATACTTTGTATTCCTGCTCCACCTGCGGGGTATTCACTACCCTGCGCTGATAGGAATTATATTTTTCAACCAAATCCGCCTGATTGCGCTCGGCTTCAGCTATTTCAAGATCGGTAGAAGCAATCTGGGTTTCAATCTGAATGTATCCAGGATTATCAGGAAGGTCAGACGCCGAATCATACATGCCTGCCTGCAAAGAGGCCTCTTCCAGACTACCCCGAAGGGCATCAATCTGTTTACGAAGTAAAATAACCTCAGGATGTTTTTCAGAATAACGTTTCAGCAGGACAGTCAGTTCCTTTTCTTTATTTTTGATCTCGCGGTTCAGGGAATCAATATTATCAACAGCATCGACATCCTTTTCAAGAGACTCAATCTGCTTCTTCATGGCCTGCACATCAGGATGCCTGGAAGAATATTTTGATTGCAGGGTCAGATATTCCCGTCGCAGCTTATCCAAATCTTCCTTTGCCGTGGGGAAGCGGGTTCCATCGTTAGCAACAATACGCAATCTGGGATCTATACTTGCCCGCTGCCCCTCAAGATACACCTTGCGGTTTTTAAGGGCTACAATCTGCTCCTGAACCTGATCCAGCTCCCGCTGCAATCTTTCCATGGAGTTCATATTATGAACCAGCAGCTCTGGAAGTTCATTTCCATGCCCTTCTTTGAAAGTTGCAATGCGAGACTCAAGCTCTAAAATTTCTGACCGCAATTCAGCGAGCTGAAGCTCGAGAAATTCAAATGTGGACTTGGCCTTTTCCTCTCTCTCCTTAAGGTTCTCCTTAAGATACAGGGAAGTCAAAACATTGGCCACCTGTGCAACCTTTTGCGGACGGCGCCCTTCAAATGAAAGAGTAAACGCGACTGTTGCTGTACCGGGACGCCCGGAATACTGGTTTGTCACCTCAGCGGTAATGGGTTCCAACTGGATATCCTCACGCATTTTGGTAATGATTTCCTCAGTTGTATATTTACCGACAAGGTCTGGATATAGTTCAAATTCCTTAATAATATTCAATAAATTACCATGACTGAGCACAACCTGCGATATCGCCTGTAATCTTTCTTCAACAAATCCGGTGACTGTAGTCTGGACCAAATCCTGCGGAATATCCTGATCTTCAATAAGGATTGTTGCAGTTGATTTATAAACCGGAGCCAGCACAAAGGCCAATATGACGATCAACGCGAAAACAACCCCCGCAGGAAGGAGAAACTGGTATTTCCTGCGTTTAAGAACATCAACATAATATGCAATATCTGAGCTTTCCTGCATTCGCCTGCTCCCTTAATTTATCTCAGTCGGAAATGCATAGCTAAATCCAACCCAAGTCTTGAACCTTTCACTATTGGTTCCACTTCTTTCATTCAACGACATATTGACACTAAAACCAAAAGTCGCGATCCAATCCTCTTTGAAAACCCAGTTGAATATAGACTGGGAAAACATACCCTTAGCCTTATGTTTACGTCCGCCACTCTGTCCGTCGGACTCATTCATCCAATAGGTGTTTATATTATCGAGAGTAAAATACTTGGTGAATTCATACCTGAAATATAATTCAGCCTGATCAAAAACCTCGTTTTCACCATATCTTCCGGGACGTACAATCCTCTCAAGGGCTGGAACTACACTGAACTCCAGTTCGCGATATCCCAATTCAGCACGAAACTGATATAGGTAATCGACGCTATCACCTGTCACAGTATCACTGGAATAATTTGAAAAAGTCATACCAGGCCCACCCTTGACAGACAACTTCAACGCCTCTGTAAACTGATGGTCAAGCCCCACTACTCCCTGAAATGACAGCTGATCACTCTTAAAATCATCAATTTCCCGGCTGAAATGAGTAAAAGTATTCATTTCACCGAGATACAACGTAGTCCGCTCATTATCCAAAGCATGACCCCAGACGATACTCAACGCATTGGTCACGTAGTCGGAGTCTAACTTACGCTCATAGTCAGTTTTATCGAGATAATTGGATACAACCAGATTATCCTTTTCGCCCATTGCCCACGTGATGGATGGGGTCGCTGTTGTCTTCAAAATTACAGTAGGATCAAGATCCACACCGCCAGCTTCAAAAGTATTCTGATCAAGATTGTGATACCGCTTGTGGCTCAAATCGAGACCTCCCTTAAAGGCAGGAGTGAACTGATAACTTCCAGAAAGATTCACGTCATAATCATAGCGGTCGAGTTCACTGTGATCCAGATAATCTCTGTATATAAAATCGCCCCTTAGATTGATTTTCCAATCTTCATCAAAAATATCAATCTTCAGCGCAGGAGTAATCTCAGTGACAAAGTCATCAAACTCCTTGTAGTCGACATTACTGTCATACAATTCACGCATTTTGATAATGGGTTTGACTTTGACCACTTTTCCGGAAAGTCCTACCGCTCTCTTTGGCGTAGTGAAAAAACTGCTGTCACCGGTAGCAATTGCTTCTTTAACGCGGGCACTCTCGGACGGAACAAGCGACACGGAAGGAACATGAACCTTCTGCTCAGGCTGATCAGCTTCATGCGGGGTAACTCCTGCGACAGGAGAGCCTGTATCATTCGCGGCAAAGGTGAGCTTGGCATCGGGAGATTCCGTATCGGCTGCACTAGAACTGTCCGCAACCTCAATGGAAGCGGCAACGCGTTTACGCACAACATCATCAGGAACAACGGCCCTGACCACAGCGCCCTGCTCCCCGACAGGTTCAAACGGCTCAGCTGTCAGGGTTACTTTATTTACCTGGAGTTTAAGATCGGGCACGAATGCAGCTGTTCCGGACTCAGCTCTTTCGGACCAGTTGGACACAGGTTGGATCACAGGAAACCTTACCCGCCAGGAGATACCGCTATCCCCGGCGAAAACAACGCAAACCGGCACCAGCACAAGACTGAACATAGCTGCGCGTAAGATTCTACGAACCGACCCCGACATATGACTCCCCTATTAAACCAATACTAAAAATACCTTAAGGAACGACTATGGTATCACCAGGCTGCAAAAGAATATTCTGTTCTAAATTCTCTCCGTTAGCCAATTCGTCATAGTCGAAATGAAAGACCTTCTGAGAGCCGTCCTTGTTCCTGCGGAGGATAACTATGTTGCCGCTATCCGCAAAAGGACTCAATCCACCGGATATTGCCAGAGCCTGAACAACTGACATGTTCTGACCCATGACATGTGCCTTGGGATTGTTAACCTTCCCCATGACATAAACTTTGGGATGCTCAACAGTGCGCAGAATGACCGTTACCGGTGCATCCGGGATGAACTCCGATATGCGCTTCTTGAGTTCATCGCGGAGCTCTTTAACAGTGAGCCCACCTGCCTTCAAGTCTCCTGCAAGAGGAAAGGAAACCCCGCCGTCGGGCCTGACTACAACCTCTCTGGCCAGATCTTTATCGCCCCACACCGAAATTTCGACAACGTCTTCAGGTCCCAGCCTGTATTCATTGTTGACGGTCAATTGGGCGAAAGCTCCCTGTGCACTAAATGCAAAGGCCATGACAGATAAACAAAAAATCAATGATTTCAGACTATTCATACACCCTCCAAAACTACAAATAATTCTTATGCAATGAATTAAATATCTTAAGCCATTTTTTAGACACAGCTACTCATTGACGCCATGCAAACTTGTAAACGGTCTTCACAATGATCTTTAAATCCATGAGAACAGACCAGTTCTGCAAATACTCAATGTCAAAGGAAATTCGGTTCTGCATATCCTCATCAGTGCGAACTTCACCTTTATAGCCATTCAACTGGGCCAGCCCGGTTATTCCCGGTTTTGTGATATGCCTAAGCATGTACCCGTGGATATGCTTGCGATAATCCTCATTCATCTTCACAGCATGTGGACGGGGACCGACAATGGACATGGAGCCGTTCAGGACATTAAAGAACTGCGGAAGTTCATCAAGGCTGTTCTTACGCAGAAAAAGCCCGAAGTTGGTAATCCGGGGATCTCTATCCCTTGCAGGAGTAAAATCATACCCATCTTCCAACACCTTCATCGTCCTGAATTTGTAAATTTGAAACGGCTCCCCTTCAAGTCCGTAGCGCCACTGCTTGAAGAGGACAGGACCTTTAGATGTCAGCTTGATTCCCAAAGCAATGACCAGCATAAACGGAGAAACCGCCATCAGAATGATCGAGGCAATCAGCAGATCTTCAAGACGCTTAATAAGCCCATTCATTCCTTCAAATGGCGAGGACCTTAAAACTATGGCTGTCTGACCGGCCACATGCGCCACTTCACTGCCAACAAGATGTTTGAAAATAGACATATCCGGAAAAAAGAAAATCTGAGCTGTAGTATCAGCCAAACCCTGCAGGAGTTCATCGATTACGGACTCTTCACGCATTGGCAGGGCGATAAAAACGAGATTAATATGATTTTCTTTAACGTATTCAGGCAAATCACTTAACGATCCTGCGCAGGAAAATGCTCCTTCTCCACCGCGATTAGCAGAATCAAAATAATCCATGATTTTTATACCGGACCATGGATTTCCAGCCACCCATGCTTCAAGAGAACGGGCCAAATCACCGCAACCGGCAACCACAGCTTTGCGCGAAACAAGATTATCTGCAAAAATACGAAAAACAAACTTACGAACGACAAACCGTTCCAAACAAAGCAGTAGAGGCCATAAAAACATCGCCGCCAGTACAACTCTACGGGAATAGACGCTGGAGACTTTAAACGCATAACCAAAGAGCAACATTCCGCTGAAAACAAGAAAAATAGCAGCGATAATACGGTTGCACTCTGAAACCAGATCTGAACCGACCCATTCCTTATAAACTCCTGCAAGGTGGAAGGAGACTACGGCCAAAGCCGCGGTAACCGAAAACAGGATACTTATATGGGTTGACTTGGAATACAGCGACTCGGGAAAAAAAAAGTAATAAAGACCGAGGAGTATAAGTATACCTAACCCGACATCCAGAATCCTGTGAAACGGGTCAAGCATATGCGGCGAGATACGTATTTTAGGTTCCATAATTCCCCTTAAACTATGGCAAAAAAGAACAAATACAGCTTGGGTCAATTAAACTAGGTTATTAGTAGCAAAAAAAAAGGAGGAAGCATAATTTTGCATCCTCCTTTTGTGTTATAAATTACGCATCTTTATAAGTGGCTCAACAAATTCTCAGCCTCTCGCCGTTCAGGGAAATCTTCTTTGGTTCGCAGTAGCTTAGTAAGAATCTTTCTAGCTTCATCATTCTTGCCTTCCCTGGAATAAACCATCGCCTTATGAAAAAGCGCTGCTGAAAAGTCAGGCAGAACCTGAAGTGCAGAGTTAAGCACATGCATCGCCTGCTCATATTCACCATTAAGATAAAGCACGAACCCAAGAGTATCGAGCGCTTCCGGACTCTGGCTGCTGGCAGCGACCCTAGCCAGCTTCAAAGCCTCAGCCATTGACTCCCCACTGTCAGAGAAACGTGTAGCCAGCAGGTAAGCGAGGTTGTTGGCCGCCAATTGGAAGCCCGGATGCTTTTGCAGCAACTGGGAATATACTTTACGAGATTTCTCATAATTCCCGGCCTGTTCGTACAAGAGACCAAGGATGAATTGCGGACCGGGATTTTCGCTATCTTTCCTGACCTCTTCGGTAAACTTGGCAATTCCGTCTTCAAGTTTACCGTCAGCAACATATAAATCGCCGATACGCATGTAAGGCAGCATCCATTCCGGTGCAAGCTCAATCGCCCTTGTAAAGTTGGTTTCTGCATCGGCAAAGTTGCCGCGTGCGGAATAAACACGGCCAAGCAGTTCGTAAATCCGCGGGTTATCGGGATACTTGGTCAATAATTTTTCGCAGAACCGTGTAGCAAGAGTATATTTCTTCTGCACGGTGAGGACATTAACTTTACCTTGAATAGCTGCAAGTGAATCAGGAGCGAGATCCAAAGCTCTGTTGTAATATTTTTCAGCAAGAGCATACTCCTTATCACCAACAGCCAGTTCAGCCATTTTCATAGACCCAATCGGGGAATCTGGGAACTTTTCAGAAATCTCGGAGTAAGTACGGCTGGCTAAAGTTTTATCTCCCTTAATAGCATAAACATCACCTATCGCAGCCATGATCTGAATATCATCAGGACGTTTTTCCCTCAGTCGCTGCAGTTCAAGTATGGCCTGATGCCAGTCCTTACGATCAAGATAAGTATTTATGAGAACCTCCCTTGCAGGTCCGTAAGCAGGATCAAGGTTGATGGCTTCTTTAAGATTCTCAATGGCAATACCGGTTTCATCGTTAATCAGATGGGCTCGGGACAACAGAACATAGGCCGGAGCACTTTCAGGATTATCCCTGACAACCTGCCTGAATTCGGCAACAGCAAGCTGCCCGCGCCCTTCGAAAAGATAAATCTGCCCACGCAGGTAGTGGGCCTCTGCATCTTTAGGGTTCAACTCAATAATCTTATTGAGCTGATCTAGTGCCTTGCGGGATTCATTCATATCCAGAAACATTGTGGCCAACTGCTTGCGGTAAACAACGTGATTAGCGTTTTCGGCTCCTTCCGGATCTAGAGTTATTCCTTCTTCGAGTACCTTAACCGCAGAATCCTGTCTGCCCTGAGACATATACAAACCAGCAAGGGCTGTTCTGATGGGAAGAGAACTTTTATCCAGAGCCAGCCCATCCTTTAAGATTTTTTCAGTCTCTTTAAAACGTTCCTGAGAATTTAATACCCGCGAATAAATTACCCTGTACTCAGCTTTATCCGGGTGCGTGCGCACAACTTCTGCAAGCAGCTCAGCAGCCTTTTCAGAATTGCCGGACGCAGAATAAAATTCAGCTGCAAAAACATCTGTACGCGGATCACCGTCCCCAACCTTGAGAAGCTTTTCCACATATTTCTCGGCCTTATCGTTCTCGTTAAGGCTGCGGTAAAAAGCTACGGTTTTCATAAGAAGAGAAGAATTATCGGGAATTTTTTTAATACCTTGCAATAAAGCCTCTTCAGCTTTTTTCATATCATTCTGACGGGTATAGACACTATTCATTGAAAGATAGACATCAGGGTTGCCCGGATCTTCATCCAAGGCGACCTTGAGCATCTTCTCTGCTTCTCCATACTTCTTACCCTCAGCAAGCACAGAGGCCAAAACAAGTCTTGCCTCAATATAAGTGGCATCCTGATTAAGAGCCTTGCGGGCCATATCACCGGCTTCATCATATTCTCGTGCAAGCAGATAAAGTTTACTTAGTTCCACCTTGGCTTCAACAAGCTGAGGATCAAGATCGGAAGCATACTTGAAATTGATAAAAGCACCCTGGAAGTTACCCTTCTCCAGAGATATTTTGCCCAAAAGCAAACGGCAGGGAGCACACTCCGGATCGAGGGAAAGAGCGTTTTTAATTTCCAGTCCAGCCTCAATAAACATCTGCTTGTTGTAGTACTCGAGAGCTTTCTGATAAAAGTCATCCCGCCGTTTATCGCACCCGCCGAGCAGGAGAACAGTCGCAATCAGCAATCCGATGACAATAATATTTTTTCGCATTAATTTCCCCGATTTGTTTATCCGATACAAAAACGCTATTCAGGAATGTAGGGTTTAAGTTCAGATGAAAAGTTCTTAATAAAATTATCTAAAACAGTCTGGCCATGCTCAATGGTTTCACCGTCGTTGAGCAGCATCTCCACACGGACCAGAGCACCGTCAGTACGTCTACGGGTTATGGAATCAAGCGCCAGATAGAATTTATTCATATACTCATCAGTGATAACACGGCCACGCTGCTGAAACCAGTAAAAGGCCAGCAATCTTTCGCCTGGTTTATCCAGAAGCAGTCTGCGCACTTTAATGGGACGCCCGTCAGGTTCCGCCGGAAGATCACGCGAAGAGGATAGGCTCCAGCCCCCGCCGCCGAGCAGGCAGCTGACCGGGTTATGGGCTGCACGCTGAGGTTCCTGATAATCGTAGTAAGTTACCAGAACAAGAACATTTCGTCCTGAATCACTATCCCTGAAAACACCCGCAAAATAATCATCCGATCCGAGTGATTCAAGAATATTATCGCTGTAAAAATCTCTCTTTCCTTCATAATGGCCAAAAGTCAGCGGAAAATTATCAAAACTTGGGCGTTTCGGAATTACACGCTCTGAAAGGAAAAAAGAATTCGCAGCAAAGTAAAGCCCCAGAACCGCCGCCATTAGAAAGAGATGTACCACCCTTCCTGCCGGTTGTGCATAAAACCCTTTGGGGGATTCTGCCCGCTGTTCTTCCTTTCGTCCCCCAAGGAAATTCAGAAAGAGACTGCACAAAGCCAGCAATACGATAGAAAGAAGATAGATGACTATGCCGGAAGCATCATGGAAAAAATTTTCCGCGGTCTCCACCGAAACATTACGGGCCAGATACCCTACCATTGCAATTCGAAGGGCATTGGCAAAAATAGCAGTCGGGACAGTCGCTAAAGCGATCAGTATCCGCTGCCATATGCGCGAGTTAAACCAGTATCCCATCAGAATACCGAGCAGGATAGTAGGAAAGACATAACGCAATCCGCTGCAGGCATCGACGACGTGCAATTGGATCACACCAAGGTCAATAACGTTCCCTTCTCTAAATACAGGAATATCGAAAAACTGCATTATGCGGACAGAAATGTCTGATGAAATAAGCCTGAGTTTAAAAGTAAGTGTTCGGTTGATAAATGGAGGCGGCGGAACGGCAAAAGCCAGGACCAGAAGCGGAAAAAAGAAAGCCTTCATTGATCGCCAGCCATAAACAAAGAGCACCAATGCCAGCACACAGAACCACATGGAAATAAAAACCAAGGCATCAACCGCAGAGGCTTTACCGAGAAAATATAATAACCCGGCCAACAGCAAAGCTCCATAAGCTGACCGTGAAGAGGGAGTTATTATTTTCGGCAATAGCTCTCGGCGTTGCCAA
Source organism: Maridesulfovibrio sp. (assembly GCF_963667685.1). Lineage (NCBI taxonomy): Bacteria > Pseudomonadati > Thermodesulfobacteriota > Desulfovibrionia > Desulfovibrionales > Desulfovibrionaceae > Maridesulfovibrio > Maridesulfovibrio sp. The sequence continues at coordinate 1,289,118 of NZ_OY763931.1, forward strand.
GCGACATAGACTGCAAGTGGAACAACAAGCCAGCAGTAGGAATAGTCATCCGTATTCCAACGCCTTATAAGCGGAGGAAAGGAATCCCAGTATAGTACAACCCAAGCCGCAAGAACGGAAACAAAAGATAAAATAGCTGCCACGTATATCACTCCCCGAAGCAATAACTAACGCAAGGTAAGCAAAAAACAATTTAATATACAGATAAATAACAGAAAAAAGCGTGCACAGGAACAGCAAACAGCTGAAATAAAAAACTTGGCAGTTGGACTATATAATCAATTGCACATGGGCTTGCTTAATCAAAATCAAATCTCTGACTCCTTCGCTTCTTGAGCCTGCAAGCGTCTTGTCCTGTGTTCCGGTAATTCCACATACGCCAGAATAGCATAGAACATCTGCCCCAGGCCGAAGCGGGTAACATAACTGTTACTTACAAAGTTCATGAAAATAACAGCTAAAAACAGAGCAAGAAACACATAGCGTTGCCTGCCCTCAAGTAATCTGATCTTTCGAAACAGGCAGATTTGGAAAGCCACAAAAAGTGAAAAGCCAATAACCCCGGTCTGGGTCATTACTTCAAGAAAATCATTGTGACTGTTAAGCATATCCCCAACCTGCTCCCGCTTACGTTCCGCAATATGGGAGTTGATGTTACCGACACCGACACCGGCCAGTATACGATCCAGAGGCTGTTCGGAGAACTCCTCAATATTGTGCATCCAGATAGCTGGTCTACCGGAACCGAACTGACTCTTGTCCGGACCTTTGGCAGAATCAACCATGTCAAAAAAGATCGTATACAAAACAGCAGCGGAAAGAACCGCTATGATACCAATGACAGCTGTAAGCAGCGCCAGGAGACGTTTATTCACTCTGAACAGGTAATAGTAGATAAAAAGCATATACCCCAAAAAGCAGGTACGCACATAACTTTTATACAGACAGTAGAATGCGAATACGGATATAAAGCACGAAAACAGGAAAAAGGCTCTTTGCTTGAATATTGATTCGAGATCTTCTCGTTCTGAACAGATGACAGCATACACGACCAGCCCCATCAAATATAACGCCATACAATGCCCAAGGTTGTGTGGGTTGGCATACACACCGCAGTAACGGTAAAGATTGTTCCAGTACAATACGGTGTAAAGTCCCAAACCCTGCACAATTAAAAATGAGCTGGCAAGGATCGGTGCAGCGTAACCAACGAGCATCATTTTCAAATATCTGACATAACTTCTGACATCCATAATTACATTTTTCAAAACAAAGTAAGTTATGAATGGAAGAACAAATTTAGCTGCGTCCTTAATATGAGACCGGTCAACATATAAGAGATAAATGAACAGGACCCAAAAAACAAAAGCAAACAGAAAAAAATCAACAGACGAAATATTCAATCTTTTGGTCATGATAGCACGCAGAATGAAAGCAACTATCAAAACCCCGGTTGCAAAAATAGCAAAAACCTCAGTCACGTTAAGACCGAAAACCAGCCACCCTATGTCAATGAACATGATCGGGCGGAAAAAGAAAAACAGGAATAATAAACCAGTCATGCAACCTACCGAATATGTTTATTTTCCCGGAACAATCCGGGAATAAAATTCCAGAATACGTTCAGCAACCTTACCGGAAGCAAAATGCTCTGTGGCGTAGTTACGGGCATTTTCCGCCACGCTGATTCTCAAGTCCGGATTATCAATCAGAATCCCCACGGACTCAGCAATGGCCTCAGCACTGACCTCTTCCAGTAATATCGCGGTCTTCCCCGGTTGAATAAAATCCTTAATCCCACCGGCACCGGTAACAACAGAAGCCATACCGGATGCCATAGCTTCCAGCAGGGAAACAGGACATCCTTCGCGGCTGGTCGGCAACAGGTAAATACAATTTTCCTGCAATACCATAAACTTATCTTCGTCCTGAATATAACCAGGAAATGAAATATCTTTAAGCCCCAAATCAGCGGCACGCATTTTCAAAGCTTCAAGTTCAGGTCCATCCCCTGCCATAACCAGCTTCAACCCAGAATACCTTTCACTTAAAAGCGCATAACCATCAAGCAGTTCGTATACTCCTTTACCAACTATCATCCGGGAAAGAAACAGCAGGGATTTACCATCCCCCTTGCAAGCTGAAGAAGCGGGGACTTTCGCCATGTCCACCATTGTGCTGACAACTTCAACCTTTGACGCGTCCACTCCAGACCGGATCAGCTCTTTTTTGAAATCATCAGCGAGTACTGTAATAATGCCGGCGCGGTTAAATACTGTGCGTAGAAGTACAGCGGTAATCCTGCCTGAGGCAAGGCGTTTAAAAAAAACATCATCCCAGCCATGAATAAAAATCAGCACTTTTCCCGAAGACCCAAACAAGTAAAAAACGAAGAAAAGAGCCGCCTCCTTAAGTACAGAGACAAGGTTCATTGAAGGATTCATGTGGATAATATCGAAACGGTTGCCACTAAGCAGACGAGCGAAACAGAACAAATCCGCCAGCGTCCTGAATATACGCATTATTCCTTTCTGATTTACCCGGCGCCCGAAGGCGGCATGTGTGACATCCACCTTACCTTCAAATTCCCTCATGAAAAGTTTGACGGTTTCAACCACTCCACCCATATGCTGTAAATCTGTGGATACAAGCAATAAACGCATCCAACCTCCTGTACTTGCCAGTTTGACTACCAAGTACTTCATTTACTGTCACTACTCCAGCCAATTGTGTTCAACATCCCCCAGAAGACCATACTCAGGATGCCAACCAATACCCGAAACAATTCTTAAACACATTGTAACAGCACAGTAACAACTGTCCCCAAATTGGGAGTAGTTTTTTCGAACCATAGCAAATGAAGTTATTCTACGAATACAACTCGTTAAACATATATCTGCCGGGAGCATTACATCATGCTGCAACTACTTAAGAAAAAAGCCTCAGACATAGTCAAGAACCAGAATGAAAAATTGAATCTATTTGAAGGACCGGGCATAGGAAGCCTCATACAGAATGTAGGCTGCCTCAATATATTATATTTTGCGGTTCAGGATTTTCCAACCCTTGCAGCCATGTACGGTCCTGAGTGGGCAGAGCAGCTTGAAACAGAAATACGCATGTACATTGATGTTGAAGGTCGCGAGATCCTGCAACAGGAGGAATTTCACGTATTTTCATTTAATGCGGGAGAGTTCTTTCTGCTTGATCCGAAAGAACGGATCGTCTGCGTATCTCTTGAAGAAGTTGCCTATCAATTTAAGGTAAATCTGGAAAACAGGCTTAAAAGCGACCAGATCAGCAGAACCGGCAATAACGTAACAATAAACAGCGGGCACTCTTCTTTTCAGGCTGCCCAGACCAATGACAAGCTATGGTCAAGTTTCCTTTCCGCCATCGGCGAAGCGCGCCTTGAGGCTCAGAAAAATGTGGACATATCCAAGCTTGAACTGAGCAATGAGTTTATTGATATTCTTCACAGCGCAGATATCCGCTGCCATTACCAGCCAATTGTAAATTTGAACGACAAATCAATTCACGGTTGGGAAGCATTAGCCCGGGGCCCCATAAATTCGCCATTTCGATCTCCACTTACTCTTTTTGATATGGCGGAAAAACTTGGTAAACTTTTCCAGCTTGAAAAAATGTGCCGAGAAGCAGCCATAAAAGAATTCGGTGAACACAGCCCCCATCACAAACTTTTCCTTAATATTCACCCCAGAACAATTGTCGATCCCAAGTTCACTTCCGGTGAGACTAAAATCCTGCTTGATCGTTGGGGACTTAAGCCCGGAAACATCGTCTTTGAAATAACCGAGCGCCACAGTGTTAAAGACTTCAAGACCTTCCGCAAAACCTTGGACCACTACCGCAATCAGGGTTATCTGGTCGCAATAGATGATGCAGGTACCGGATACTCCGGTCTTTCTTCCATAGCTGAAATAAAACCAGACTACATTAAACTTGATAAGTCTTTTGTGGACAACATCGAAACCAATCAGGTCAACCGTGCGTTAATTGACACATTTACCGATTTTGCCGAAAAAATAGGTGGCAAGCTGATTGTTGAAGGCATTGAAACTCAGGAACAGGCCCGGACTGTAACTGATATGGGGGTTCACCTCGGACAGGGATATTTTTTTGCCAAACCGCAACGACTCAAGCCGGAGCTTACAGAACAGGCTATCAACATGCGCCGCAACTCCAACTTTATCGCAAACGTCGCGACCTACGGTATTCCGGTAAAAAATCTGGTCAATCAGGTTGAATCCGTCGAAGCAGACACTCCGGTTCCCATAGCTCAACAGATATTCAAGGAAACCAATGCCCTGAACTGCGTAGTTGTTGTCAAAAACAACTACCCTTGCGGTCTGGTCATGGAGTATAACCTGAACAAACACCTTTCCGGGAAATATGGGGTGGCACTCTACTCCAACAAACCTATATCGTCAGTCATGGATGATGCACCGCTTATTGTTGATCTTGAAACCACAGTTGAAAAAGTCTCACAGCAGGCCATGGCCAGATCACGCAAGAAAGCTTACGATGACGTGATTGTCACATGGAAAGGACAGCTCATGGGCACAGTTTCAGTGCAGAAGCTGCTTGATACACTGGCCCATGTGCAGGTGGAAGTCGCCAAGGGAACCAACCCGTTGAGCGGACTGCCCGGCAACCTTGATATTGAAAAAGAAATCGATCGCCGCATGAAGACTTGCGAAAAATACAGTATTATTTACGCCGATCTGGATAACTTCAAAGTCTACAATGACACTTATGGATTTAAAAACGGCGACAAGATCATCCTTCAGATCAGTAAGATCATCTCATGGGCTACCAAAAAACATGGTAATAGCGACGATTTTGTCGGACATATTGGAGGTGATGATTTCGTAATGGTCACCAACCCGGCTAAGGCTGAACGCATCTGCAAGTCAATAACCCGAGTATTCAAAAGACTGGTAAAAAACAATTACAACATCGAAGATGCCAGCAAGGGCTGGATGGAAGGAAAAGGCCGCGACGGTTCAATAGCAAAATTCCCACTAGTATCTATTTCAATGGCTATTCTGGACTGCGAACATGACCAGAATCTCATGGAAATAGGCGAACAGGCCGCTTCACTTAAGAAATGGGCCAAATCCATCGAGGGGAACTGCTGGGTCCGCGAAAGACGCAAGAAATAGATAGCGCCGCCGAGAACGCTCAAACTACAACAAATTTTCGTCGAAAATCTGCTTTATGCGATATCGAAGGTTGGTAAAACGCTTACCCGCAGTAATATTATTCAGACCGATGGAGAAAGCTCTTTTGCTGCCGATAAGTACAGCCAGTTTTCGCGCGCGGGTCAGGCCTGTGTAGAGCAGGTTACGCTGGAGAAGCAGGTAATGCTGCGAAACAATAGGCATGACTACAGCCGGATACTCACTACCCTGCGATTTATGCACGCTCACAGCATAGGCCAGTGTCAGTTCATCAAGCTCTGAAAGCTCATAATGTACAATGTTACCGTCAAATTCTGCGGTTAATTCATTAGCTTCGGTATCAATATACATGACCCGGCCAAGGTCACCGTTAAAGACTTCCTTCTCATAGTTATTACGTAGCTGCAAAACCCGGTCACCTACACGGTATTCGACGAAGCCGCGCTTAATGCCCTTGCCATTGCCCGGATTAAGCCTCTCCTGCAAAATAGCGTTCAACTTCTGGGTTCCCACGTCCCCTTTATGCATGGGGGTTAAAACCTGCACGTCGGTCATGGGATCAAGACCGTAGCGTTCAGGAATTCTCTCGCACACTGTCTGGGCGATCATTTCCTGCACCTTTAGCGGAGATTCCTGATGAATCCAGAAGAAATCGGCTTCCGGTGCTTGAGCGGGATGTCCTAAAGGAAATTCTCCGTCATTTATGCGGTGGGCATTGACGACAATATAACTTTCCTGTGCCTGACGAAAAATATGGTTCAGCACCGCACTGGGCACTTCTCCGCTTTGCAGAAGATCGGAAAGCACGTTACCCGGACCAACAGATGGTAACTGGTTGACGTCCCCCACAAAAATTACCCGGCAGGTCAATGGAACCGCACGCAGAACTGCAAGGCAAAGCTGCGCGTCGAGCATGGAAGCTTCATCAACAACCAGAACATCCGCTTTAAGCTTCTGGTCCTCGTTAAAATAAAATCCCCCGCTGTCAGGGGTGAACTGCAACATACGGTGAATGGTGGAAGCCTGTCGCCCTGTAGCTTCAGATAGACGCTTGGCGGCACGGCCTGTCGGAGCGGCCAGTTTGATTTTAAGTCCAAGCTCTTTCAGAGTCATAACCACAGCACGGGTGATGGTAGTCTTACCAGTGCCCGGTCCGCCGGTGATAATGAAAAATTTATTTACACAGGCTTCGAACACTGCTTCGCGCTGCTCGTCGGAAAGCTCAAAACCCAGCTCCGCTTCAACTTCCGGCAGAGCCTTTTCAACCTTTTCCCGGCTCACCGGGGAAGGATGGCTGACCAGCCCGTGCAGCCGTTTGCAGATTTCCCGTTCAAAACGGTAGAAATGCATCAGGAATACAGCTTCGTCGATATCCTGCTCTGGAAGATTCTCTACACGAACCCTTTTACGCTCTTCCAGTGAAAATATCCCTTCGCTGATCAGGTCCAAATCAACACCGCCGAGCATTTTGGCAACATCTTCAATCAGCTTATCCTTGGGCGAAAACATGTGTCCGCCCCGCTCGCTTAACGAAAATAATGAATAAACTATTGCCGCTTCAATTCTCTGCGGTGAGTCCGGGGAAAAACCAAGCTTAAGAGCCATGTTGTCTGCTGTCTTAAAGCCGATACCACGGATTTCATAAGCCAGTTCATAAGGATTTTCGCTTATTTTGCTGACAGACTGTGCGCCGTAGAGATTAAAAATTTTGGCGGCATAAGTAGGCGGCACATCATGGGTATGCAGAAAAAGAATGAGATTCTTGATCTCACGCTGAGAGGACCAAGACTCTTTGATATCTTCAAGCTTTTTCTTTGAGATACCTTTAATCTTGAGCAGTTTCTCAGGTTCATCGTCCAGAATATCGAGAACATCGACCCCGAATTCCTTGACCATATCGGTTGCGATTGATTCACCAACGCCTTTGATTGATGACGATTTCAAGAAACGGATAACCCCGGCTTCGGTTGCCGGACGGATTCTTTCATAATAATCCGCCTCAAATTGGCGGCCGAATTTGGGATGCTGTTTCCAGCGGCCGTGCAGTTCAACGGATTCTCCGGGAGTCAAGGACCCCAGAACTCCTACAACTGTTATCTGCGAAGCCTCGTCCTTGGAAGAAACACGGGCGACAATGTAACCGTTCTCTTCATTGTGATAAACAACCGTGCGAACTTCGCCGGTAAGCGTATCTGACATCAATTTGTCCTATATAGGCCTCCGGCGGCCTCGCGGGGGCGTGATTTTGATGCGCTATCGCGCTTTACAAGAATAAAAGATTTCGCCTCCGGCGGCTTAAACCATTTTGATTCGCCACGTCCTGTGGCTCCCCCTACGGGGCGTTGCCTTGTTGGCAAAGTCCAAATCCGTTTTCCTGCGGATTTGTTACAAAATGGTTTAAGAATCCCAAAACGTTTCAACAGTTTTAGGCAGGAAAAAACTCGGAAAGAGGTGCCTTCATAGTAAATTACAGTTTCTGCCTGTATTCCAATGACTGGCGAAGCGTTTCCTTGTCGGTGTACTTAACTTCCGATCCTATGGGGATGCCCTGCGCGAGGCGGGACAATTCCACATCCGGAAATTTACTTTCGACCATATTCTTAATGAATGAAGCAGTGGCTTCGGCATCAATAGTTGCGCCCAATGCAAGAATAAGTTCCTTGACTTCGCCCTTGGCAAGACGTTCTTCAAGCTTCTGGAATTCCAGCTGCTGCGGAGTCACCCCGTCGAGTGGGGAGAGCAACCCGCCCAGCACAAGGTAATAACCGCGATAAAGCCCCATTTCCTCGATAGCAAGCAGAGAATCCCATTCCGAAACAAGGCAAAGCTTGTCATGCTCACGCTTGGGATCAGAACAGATCTTACAGGGACATGTATCAGTAATGCTCGCACACTGCTCACAGATACAAAGTTTTTCACGCAGATCAATTACGCTCTGCCCGATGCCGGCAACCTTTTCTTTAGGCATCTTCAGCATGGTAAGAGCAATACGCAGCGCGGACTTGGGGCCAAGACCGGGAAGTTTTGCCAGTTCCTGTGCAACAACCCGTAACGGCTCAGGTAAATTATCCATCAAGAAGCCTCCGACGGCTCGCCGAGGGCCCAAAAACCATTAAAAAATGTTTCTCCGGGCTCTCCTAAAACTTTTAATAGGCTTCGCGTCTGTTTGTTATACAAACCGACCATAAAACCCACCGCCCACGCACAAAAATGCGCAGGTAAGAAATTTGCTGAATTTGCCCCAATCATACATCTCCAGCGGCGAGGCCCTATCAAAACTTTTTGAAGGGAGGGGTCTGGATAAGGGAAACTTTTGCAAAAGTTTCCCTTACCCAGCCGCCGGAGGCATAAAATAATTTAGAACATGCCGGGAATGTTCATACCGCCGGTGATGGCAGACATTTCGGACTCCATCATGGCTTTAGCCTTTTTATTGGCGTCGTTAACAGCAGCAAGTACGAGATCCTGAATCATTTCAACGTCACCGGATTCAACGATGGTGGGGTCGATTTTGATTTCGAGCACTTCGGAAGAACCGTTAACTTTAACGTTAACCATTCCGCCACCTGCGGAGCTTTCAACTTCGCGAGTTTTAAGATCTTCCTGCAGAGCTGTCATTTTACGCTGCATAACCTGAGCCTGACGTACGAGATCGTTCATACCTTTCATTATATTACTCCTTGAAATAACAAACTTATTATTTGAACCACAAACAACCGGACAAATTCCGGCTGCTACTAAATATCTTTACGCGGATCAATGGAAATAATGCTTGCCCCGAAGGACTCCATTACCCTTTTCACATCCGGATGGGCTTCCACCTCATCACGAATTTCCTGCCTGCTTTTACGTTTGCCCTTCTTGCCGTTTGCAACTTCCAGTTCAATATCAGAACCGAAATATTCAGACACAAGCCGTTCGACAACCCCACGGGTTTCCCGCCCGGCCACCTGCCCCTGATGAAAAGAGTTGGCACAGGTCAGGACCAACTTACCGTCAATCAGTTCTCCCTTGCACTTGTTCAGACCGGAGATGGAATCGTTTCCACTATCGGCAACGAATTTCAGGAACCCCTCAAAATCGCGCGGCCCGCTTACCGAAGCCGGAAATGACGGCTTTGGCGGTGCTGGCTCTGGAACACGAGTCAGAACAGGAGCGGAATTCGGAGCCGGATTCTCGGATTCAGGTACAGGAAGTTGTGTTTCTATGCCGGAGAAAGAACCTGCCGCGTCAGGGAGAGAGGAATCATCAGATCCCATCTCATTAACGGAACGCTTGCCAGCCGGAGCGCCGGACTCGGTGCGGCCCATTGGACGCCCGTTGGCAGGTATACCATGCGGCGCCATGCCTTGATTCTGAGGCGAGATCTGTTGCTGCTGCGGCGGCTGCATATTCTGCTGCCCACTGCTCTGCCACGGCGGAGTCTGTCCGCTCTGCGGTCCCATGGAGGACTGTCTGGGAGGATTCTGCTGCGTCGGCGGAGCTTGCGGCGCGCCCTGATTGGAGGGAGCTGCGGACGCAAGCGCCCCGGCCCGCTCCATGGAAATCAGATCGGTCAGGCTGGCCATGTTCAGCAACAACAATTCAAGAGCCATGGCCGGTTCAAGGCTGGTCATAACCCTGCGCTGCCCGTCCACGGTCATCTGCCAGCAGGCATGGATAAAAGACCGATCAAAAGTCTGCGCCCACTTCATGAATTCAGCTGCTTCTTCGGAAGAAAGACCGAGCAACGGAATTGCACGCTCACCGGACTGGTTGAGCAGGAACATATTCCGCCAGCAGTTGCCTAATTCACGAATAAAAAAACCAAGATCAAGTCCACGGCCGAGAACCTGCTGCACAGTTTCGCCAACAGCAACAAGATCACGAGCATGAATTGCCTGCATGAGCGAAAAAAAGACATCGCGTCCAGCAAGTCCGAGAATGGACCGGACGTCACCTTCGAGCAGTTTCTCGCTGCCAAGAGCCAGAACCTGTCCCAGAAGGGACATGGAGTCACGCACACTGCCAGCGCCGCGTTTGGCGATAAGGTCGATGGCGCCCTGCTCGAATTCTATCTGCTCCATATTCAGGATATTTGAAAGATGCGCAGTCAGTTCATCGTTGGTCAGCATCTTGAAAGCATAATGCTGGCAGCGGCTGATGATGGTGGCCGGGAATTTGTGGGTTTCCGTGGTCGCCATGATGAAAGTTGCATGCGGCGGCGGCTCTTCTAGGGTTTTCAGCAGGGCGTTAAAAGCCTGCACGGTGAGCATATGCGCTTCATCGATGATGAAAACCTTGTAACGAAACTCTATCGGCGCATAACCGATATCTTCCTTGAGTCTGCGCGCATCGTCGACCTTACCATGTGACGCGGCATCAATCTCGACCACATCAACACCTATGCCTGCGGTTATCTGGCGGCAGTTATCACATACGTTGCAGGGTTCGGCGGTAGGTGCGTTCTTGCAGTTAAGCGCCTTGGCGAAAATTCTGGCAATAGTGGTCTTGCCAACGCCCCGTGTTCCGCTGAAAAGATACGCGGGAGCGACCTTGTCCTGTGCCGCAGCACGGGAAAGGATAGTTTTGACTGCTTCCTGTCCTGCAACTTCACCAAAAGTCTGCGGACGATACTTAGCTGTCAGATTCGATGTACTCATATAAGGATTTCGCCTCCGGCGGCTTAAACCCTTTTCCAAAAGGGTTTAAGAATCCCAAAACGTTTAATTACGCTTCGCGACTGTTTATCAACAAATGTGCATAGAACAGAAAAATAGTTTGGAGACCTGTGCTACAGGCCCCCAAACCGGATAGAAACTAAATCTCGTAGTAATCAAGCCAGCTTTTGTAATCTTCGTTGCCGCCTTTAACGGCGTTGAAGTACTCTTTCTGGAGAATTGTACCGATCGGACCGCGCTTGCCTTCACCGATTACTCGGTTGTCCACTTCGCAGATAGGAGTAACTTCAGCAGCAGTACCGCAGAAGAAAGCTTCATCAGCAATGTAGAGTTCGTCACGGGTGAAGAGCTGCTCGACAACTTGGTAACCGAGGTCGCTTGCAACCTTCATCAGACTGGCGCGGGTGATACCGGGCAGAACGGAAGTAAGCGGAGTAGTCTTGATAACATTATTTTTGACAATAAAAATGTTCTCGCCGGTGGCTTCAGAAACAAAACCGGTGGTATCAAGCATGAGAGCTTCATCGTAGCCGTCCCGGACTGCCTCAACCTTGGCAAGAATAGAGTTGACGTAGTTACCGCAAGCTTTGGATTTGGTCATCATGGCATTTACATGATGGCGGTTGAAGGATGAAGTCTTAACACGGATACCCTTTTCGAGAGCTTCTTCACCGAGATAAGCCCCCCAAGGCCATGTTGCAATGCAGACACGGATAGGGTTTTTGCCGGGATGAACGCCCATAACACCGTCACCGATGAATACCAGCGGACGGATATAGCCTTCTTTGAGCCCATTAACCTTAAGGGTTTCAATAATCGCGTCGTGAATTTCTTCAACTGTGAAAGGAATTGTTATCCCGAGAATTTTTGCGGAATCAAAAAGGCGGAGCACGTGTTCACGAAGTCTGAAAACAGCGGATTTACCGTCTACTGTTGCGTATGCGCGGATTCCTTCGAACACACCGGCACCGTAGTGCAGGGTGTGGGTCAGCACGTGAACCTGTGCATCATCCCAGTTAACCAATTCACCGTCAAACCAGATTTTTTCTGCTTTTTGAACCATTATTTCCCCCTAATTTTCGTCTATAAATATAGCATGCAAAGACCGTATAACGGCTCCGCAGGATTGCTTCAATGGACAATAGAATTAAAGAAGCTAAAAAAAAGAGGGTCCAAGGTCAAGAAAGAAGGATAAAATAGCAAAAATGCTACAGCAAAAAGTAGAAAAAGCAGAACGCGGGCGGAAGCATATGCACTCCGCCCGTTCTAATATTCAGATCATCACTGCTTTAAGATTAAACGCTGACCACGGAATTCTCGCAATTTCCGTATGGAGTCTTCTCTGTCCGGTCCGGCTCAGTGTCGTTAAACCAGACGTCATTCCCGGCCAGATATCTGAACTGATAATCACGCCCTGTTTCAAGGTCCACGGTCACTGTATACTTGCCGCTTTTCAGCTTTTTCATTGGGATGGAACTTTGGTCCCAGTCATTGAAGTCGCCGACCAGAAAAATGGCTTCACCATTCTCTACCTGATTTTTTTCAACTTCAAACTTAACCTTGCATACGGGTCTGCTCTTGAGAAATTTTTTGGAAAGGGCCACCGAAGCCTCCTACTGGTTTCAAATTCATTAACGCCAGTGATAAATTTTATTCTGTTAATAATTAATCGTTATTTTTTTTTAATGTCAACATCATCATATAAAATTAATGCAAACGTCACCTCTTAATTTTGATTAAATATTCTCTAAAATAAGTTTTTGACCCTATTATAACATGCATAAAATCCTTAAATTCAGAATATAATTCTGTTTAAAGAACTTAATCAAACTTTTTTTCTTAATAAATGTCGTCATAGACACAAATATTAGTTTTGACAGCTAAGTACACCGCGAGTACATATGTACCCTTCAAGTCTATATTTTATTTAGGAGTAACGACCATGGACAAATTTCCAAGAGTTCACCGGCTGCCCCCCTACGTGTTTGCCAAGGTGAACGAACTGAAAATGCAGCTGCGCCACGACGGTGAGGATATCATCGACCTTGGCATGGGGAATCCAGACATCCCCACCCCGCAACACATTGTAGACAAGCTGGTAGAGGCGTCGCAGAAGCCCGCCAACCATCGCTACAGCGCGTCAAGGGGAATCAAGGGTCTCCGCAGAGAAATGGCGCTTTGGTATAAGAAAAGATATGGCGTTGAACTGGATTATGATCAGGAAGTGGTCGTTACCATGGGCGCCAAAGAGGGGCTGGCGCACCTGGCGCTGGTTATGCTTTCACCGGGGGACGTTGTTTTTGCACCGGACCCGTCTTATCCTATTCATCCTTATGCAAGTATCATTGCAGGGGCGGACGTACGCCGCATTCCTATCGGAGCAAACAGAGATTTCTTCGAAGACCTCGAACTGGCCATGCGCCAGACCTGGCCTAAGCCGAAACTGCTGATCATCAACTATCCGCACAACCCCACCGGGGTAACAGCGGAAATTCCTTTCTTTGAAAAAATTGTTGACTTTGCTAAGGAAAACGACCTGCTGGTAATCCACGATCTCGCCTACGCCGATTTCACATTCGACGGCTACAAAGCGCCCAGCTTCCTTCAGGCACGTGGAGCTAAAGACGTCGGGGTAGAATTTTTCTCCCTATCCAAAAGCTATTCAATGCCCGGATGGCGAGTCGGATTCTGCTGCGGTAACCGCGAGATGGTTCAGGCGCTGACCCGTATTAAAAGCTATCTGGACTACGGTCTTTTTCAGCCGATCCAGATTGCCGCATGCCATGCCCTTTCCGGACCGCAGGAATGTGTCCGTGAGATTATGGACATCTATCAGGACCGCCGCGATGCTCTTTGCGAAGGTTTGCAACGTATCGGCTGGGATGTAACTCCCCCCAAAGCCACGCAGTTTGTTTGGGCCCCGATCCCGGAACAGTTCAAGGAGCTAGGCTCGGTGGAATTCTCCAAACTGCTGCTGAGAGAATGCAAAGTTGCAGTTGCGCCCGGCCTTGGTTTCGGACACTATGGAGATGACCATGTTCGCATGGCCCTTGTTGAAAACAGACAACGGATCAATCAGGCCGTACGCGGCATGAAAGACCTTTTCTCAAAAGGGTAAAAGATAACTATTCAAATTTCTAACAGGCTGCGCTATAACGCAGCCTGTTAGTTTTTTTGAACCCAGTGAAATGAATTAAGAGGTTTTAATGCAGACTGTTAAGCTTGCCATCGCCGGATTCGGCACTGTCGGAACCGGACTCGCCCGGATTTTAGAAGAAAATAAAGATGTAATCCTCGCCCGCTGCGGTAAAAAATTTGAGATTACATCCGTTCTGGTCCGTGACGTGAACAAAAAAAGAGATTTCCTGCCCGGACCTGAAGTAAAATTTACTGCCGATCCCGACGAATTCGCAACCAGCCCTGATATTGACATCGTCGTTGAACTCATGGGCGGTATTACCGTAGCCAAGGAAATCGTCATTAAAGCTCTGGAAGCAGGCAAGCATGTAGTAACGGCCAACAAGCATCTTCTGGCTGAACACGGCATTGAACTTTTCGAAATAGCGGCAAAAAACAAAGTCGGTCTATACTATGAATCAAGTGTTGCCGGCGGTATTCCCATCATCCAGGCCATCAAAGAATCTCTGGCTGGAAACCGCATCAAATCCATCGTCGGCATCCTCAACGGTACAGCCAACTACATACTTTCCGAGATGTCTACCAGCAACCTTGAGTTCGATACAGCCCTTGCGCAAGCCACTGAGCTTGGCTACGCTGAAGCAGATCCTACTTTTGATATTGAAGGCATCGACGCCGCGCACAAAGTCTGTGTATTGACCCGTATAGCTTACGGCAAGGATTACCCTCTTTCCGAACTCCCTGTTGAAGGTATCTCCAAAATCGAAAGACAGGATATCTGCTTTGCCCGTGAATTCGGGTACCGTGTTAAACTTATCGGTGCTGTGCGCGATGTTGGCGGCAAACTTGAAGCTGGAGTATTCCCGGCACTGGTCAAGTACACCCTGCTGCTGGCCCGCGTTGGCGGCAACTATAATGCCGTTCGCGTTGAAGGCAACGCAGTCGGTCCCGCATTTTTTCACGGTCAGGGAGCTGGCTCACTGCCTACTGGAAGCGCAGTTCTGGCTGACATCATGGCTCTTGCGAAAACCGACAGCCCCGACAACACCGGTTTCTGCAACGCGCCTATCGAAAAAGCAGACATCCTCGCACCGGAACTTGCTACCTCCGAATACTATTTCCGCTTTACTGTACAGGATAAAGCCGGGGTTATGGCAGCATTGTCCAAATGCCTTGCCGAACATAACATTTCCATTGCTCAGGCTGTCCAGAAGGGCAATCCGGAAGATAAAGACATCCCAGTGGTATTCACCACCCATAAAGCAAGTAACAAGGATGTGAAAGCCGCCATTGAGGAGATCGACAAAATGTCTTTCATAACTAAACCGACCATGTCCATGCGGATTTTGAAAGGATAATCTACAGCCATGAAACTTCTTTTTCTTATTGCGGACGGAATGGGCGGCTGGCCTATTGATGAGCTGGGAAACAAAACCACCCTTGCCGCTGCTAATACACCGAACATGGATATGCTGGCCGGTAAAGGGTTGATCGGAACCTGCCGGACCGTACCCAAAGGCATGGCCCCCGGTTCCGATGTTGCCAATATGTCTCTGCTGGGGTTTGATCCAGCTGCATATCATACCGGGCGCGGTCCCATTGAAGCGGCAGCGCAGGGTCTTAAACTCGGCCCTGATGATCTGGTCTGGCGTATGAATCTGGTTAACCTTTCCGAATTATCTGAAAGCGGAACCATGTACGACTATTCCTCAGGACATATCGGCACTGAACAATCTGTGCCTCTGGTCGAAAAACTTCAAGCCGAGCTGGGCAACGACGAATTTACTTTCTATCCCGGCATTCAGTACCGGCACCTGCTGGTGCAGAAAGACGGTGCAAAAAAAATGGAAGCGGGACTGAACATCCGCCCACCTCACGATCTGACCGACAAACCCATAGACGCGGACATACGCGAATACGCCAAAAGAGCCGGGCTTGATAAGCTGATACGAGATGCGGCCGAAATTCTTGCCGAAAGCGGTACCAAGGCCGTATCCATTTGGCCGTGGGGACAGGGGCGTCCCCTGAATCTGCCTCCTTTCGATAAAAAGTTCGGCATGAAAGGAGCAGTCATTTCCGCTGTTGACCTGATCAAGGGTCTGGGTAATGCTTCCGGCATGGAAGTTATCGATGTAGAAGGTGCCACCGGACTGGTGGATACCAACTACGAAGGTAAAGTTGAAGCTGCGCTTAAATTTCTGGAATACGGAGACTTCGTCTACGTTCATCTTGAAGGACCGGACGAGTCCGGCCATATGGGCAGCGTAGAGGATAAAGTAAAATCTATTGAACGCTTTGACTCACGCATTGTCGGTCCCCTGCTGGACAAATACCCTCTGGATCAGGCCAATTATGTGATAACCTGCGACCATTACACTCCTATTGAAACACGCACCCACGATGAAACTCCTGTTCCCTTCATCATGACCTCACCGCGCCTTATCGCTTCCGGTGAGACCTCATTTACTGAAGAAACAGCGGACCGTTCCGGAATCATCATTCCAGATGGGCACAAATTCATGCAGTGGGTTCTCAAGAAGACCAGATAATGAATACTGAATTCCCTAGCCCGCACTCATGGTTGGAACATAGCGTTTCCTACGGCGAAACCGATGCCATGGGTGTAGTTTACTACGCAGAATATCTGCATTTTTTCGAGCGGTCACGCTCGCTTTTCATTCGTGAACGGGGCATGAGCTATGCCGAAGTCGAAGAACGCGGTATCTACCTCCCCGTTCGTGAGGCCAACTGCCGCTACCGTATCCCGGCCCATTACGATGACCTACTCAATATTCAGGTCGGCATCAGTGAATGGAGACGTGCTTCTATAAAGTTCATTTACAACATCTATAAAAATGAACGGAACACACTCGTTGCTACAGGATTCACTGAGCACGCCTGCATCAACAAAGAGGGTCGTCCTGTTCGCGTACCAGAATGGTTGCGTGAAATATTCTAGTAATCTTTAATCCCCGCTCGAGACTCTCGTCATTTTTCCTGACATCAGATTCCCGTGAGAGGAAATATACAGGGTGTGAATAAATGTTCACACCCTGATTCACTAATTTCAAACACGGACTTGCCAATGTATTACGACGTTCATACTCATGCATTTCATCCGAAAATTGCGGATAAAGTAATCAATCAACTCCACGATCACTACGGTATCACTGCAGTAGGCAACGGACACCCGGATGACCTGCTCAACCGGGCGACAAAAGCCGGGCTGGACCGGGTAATTATCCATACTGCCGCGACATCACATGATCAGGTCATACCGGCGAATAACTGGTCCATTGAACTGGCTAAATCGGACGAGCGCATCGTTACCTTTGGAACTATGCACCCTGATTATGATGACCCGGAGAAAGAATTTGCGCGGCTGGAGCGTAACGGAATCAAGGGCCTGAAATTTCATCCTGATTTTCAAGGCTTTTTCATGGATGACCGCAAATTCTACAACATCATGGAAATGGTCCAGGATCGCTTTATCTGCATGTTTCACATCGGTGACAAACTGCCACCAGAAAAAAACCCCTCATGCCCTTTAAAGCTCAAAAAGCTACTCCATAACTTTCCGCGTCTGAAAGCCATCGGAGCGCATATGGGCGGGCTGTATCACTGGAAAATGGTCGCTGAAGAATTAGCCGGAATGGATGTTTACTTTGACACATCCAGCTGCCTGCCATTCATGGATAAAGCTGTTCTCCATGAAATCGTTAACAAGCATCCGCGGGAACGTATTCTGTTCGGCAGCGACTACCCGCTTTTTGATCCGCAGGATTCGATGAAAGAACTTCAACACTCGCTGAAACTCAAAGACAGCGAACTGGAACTACACATGAGTGCGGTAGAACAGCTGCTTGATTAAGGCACTGCCAACCACATCTGACCAAAAAACGCACAAGGAAATCCCTGTGCGTTTTTTTATTCTGCCGCATACTTACCCATACAATAAACCACTAAGTGGCTGAACGGCCTAATCAGGTTAAAATAAACAGGACCCAGCCAATTCTTATAGCGAACGATTGTAAAGACGTGATAAAGATGCTGGCCGTTTTCATCTGAATCGGAAATAACACCGAGATATGCTGTGAGGTGATTATCCTCAACTTCGCCAATCCAGAACCTATCCGCTTCGAAATCAACTGAATAAAAAAAATCCACCTGCCCGCCACGATTGAAGTCATAATCTGAGACTTTAAGACTGTGATTAATGAGTTCATCATGCTTGAGCCCCATAATTCCTGCCAAAAATCCTCTGATTGTGTACAGTAATGTCAGCCACACAGGTTTATAAGACATTAAACGGACCAGAAAATCTTCCATATCACGACGACTGTCAAAGGGATGGCAATAAACATGATCTGCATCAGCACTA